>JAYUSC010000244.1:0-10353 GCA_043755885.1 Pseudanabaena sp.
CAACAAATCCATTGTTATATGCAGTATTAGGTTGTCCGATGGGATTAGACATGGCTGGAGTATAGGTAGAGGGAGGTGTTGCAGCAGGTAAAGTCGGAGATGCTGTAGTTGGAGTTGCGGCTACTGGAGTTGCGGCTACTGGTGCAGGGAATGCATCTGGCGGTAGCGATCGCAGTACAAAGTCAGATAGCGTATCAAGATTGGGATAATCTTCTAGTAAATGCCGAAAAGTGATTTTGACCTTGAACTTCTTTTTGAGAGCCATGGCGACTTGAGTTAGAGAAAGAGAATCTAATCCCATTTCTAAAAATGTGGTTATGCCATCACTACCATCAATTTCTAGCCCTGACGTGGTTTCTAGAACTTCTTGAAGTTGGGGAATCAGTTGTTGCTTACGCGCTTCAGTCATAATATGTGCTTGCGTCTCTATATTATTTGGAGAATTTGATGGTAAGGGTGCGATGACAGCGATCGGTTGATTTATAGAAGGATGCTGAATTGGGATTGATTCAGCAGGTGGGGGCAGGGAAAGCGTTTGTGCGATCGCAGGCTTGGGATCGATCCAGTAGCGCTTGCGTTCAAATGGGTAAGTGGGTAATGGGAGGCGATGTCGATATTCATCAGCATAAAACTGTTTCCTGTCAAGATCAACTCCCGCCAGCCAAAGTTGCCCGATCGCTTGCAATATTGCCATCCATTCGGCATCGTCATCGGCGGTGCTACCCAAGGAAGAAATTGCAATTTGACGTTTGATGTCTTTGGACTGTTGTCGCGCCAAGGTGGCGGTGGTGGTACGCGGACCAACTTCAAGCAACACTCTTGCAGGCTGTTCCCAAAGTTTTTTGGCTCCTTCAGCAAACCGAACGGTAGCGCGTAAATGACTAGCCCAATACATTGGGTCGGTGGCTTGAGCGTCGGTGATCCAGTCGGCTGTTACGGTTGAGACAAAAGGGATTTGGGGTGGCGACAACTCAATGGTTTTGACCATAGCCGCGAATGGCTCAATAATCGGGTCCATCATCGGCGAATGGAAAGCGTGAGAAGTATGTAATGTCCGACAAACGATCTCTTCGGATTCCAGTTCGCGCTGCAAATTATCGACCTGCTCAGTTGGACCTGCTACCACACAGAGCAAAGCCCCATTTACCGCTGCGATCGCAAGATCTGTACTCAGGCGCTTTTGCAACACATCTGCGGCTAAACGCACTGAGAGCATGGAGCCGCTGGGTAATGCGCCCATCATCCTTGCGCGGGTTGCGACTAGTTTTAACCCATCTTCCAGAGAAAACACACCTGATAAACAAGCCGCCACAAATTCGCCAATGCTATGCCCAATCATCGCTGCGGGTCGAACACCCCAACTTTGCCAGAGCATCGCCAGAGCATATTCAATCGTGAATAAAGCGGGTTGAGTGTACTGCGTTTGGCGGAGCAAAGCCGTAGCAGCCTCATCACCATCGTCGCTTTGGGGTGGATAGATGACTTGGAGTAGATCCCGATCCAATAATGGTTTGAGAATCTCTGCACAGAGATCGACAGCCTCTCGAAATACTGTTTCATGTTCGTAGAAATACTTGCCCATGTGCAGATATTGCGAACCCTGACCAGGGAACATAAACACGACATCGGGATTGCGAATTTCACTTAGTCTCGTGGCGCTGCGGTTTACATCAAGATTGTCTAGAGTTGCGATCGCATCGATGCGATCGCGACAAACTACAAAACGGCGATGATTGTGTGCTTTCCTGCCATGATCAAGGGTATAAGCAACATCTGCCAAGTTTGTTTCGACATTTTGGGTGAAGTATTCCTTTAAGTTTGTTGTGGACTGTTCTAGAGCAGTACTAGTTTTTGCAGATAGTCGCAACAATTGATAGGGGCGAGAAGGACTTGATTCCTGTATCGATGGAGCTTCTTCTAACACCACATGAGCATTCGTGCCGCCCACACCAAACGAGCTAACTCCAGCACGTCTGGGAGTCTCACCAGCGCTCCAATCAACTAATTTATTGTTGACATAAAAAGGACTATTGGCAAAATCAATTTCTGGATTCGGGGCTTCAAAATTGAGGCTAGGTGGAATTTTTTTATAATAAAGCGCTAGGGCGGTTTTAATCAGTCCCGTCACACCCGCCGCCGCCACTAAGTGACCGACGTTACTCTTAATGGAACCGATCGCACAGAACTGGGTCGCATCGGTCTGAGTGCGAAAAGCCTGAGTCAGAGCCTCTATTTCGATCGGGTCGCCCAATGGTGTTGCGGTTCCGTGGGTTTCAATATAAGAGATGCTTTCAGGATGGATACCAGCAGAAGCTTGCGCCATGGCGATCGCACCCGCCTGACCGTTGACACTGGGTGCGGTAAAGCTAACCTTATCTGTCCCATCATTGTTTATGCCAACACCACGAATCACCGCATAAATGCGATCGCCATCATCTAATGCTTCTTCCAAACGTTTGAGTACAACAATACCTGCGCCACTGTTAAACATCGTTCCCTGAGCATTAGCATCAAAGGGACGACAACGCCCATCGGGAGAAAGCATACTGCCTTCTTGATAGAGATAGCCGCGATTTTGAGGTGTAGTAATCGAAATACCACCAGCTAGCGCAATATCACATTGATTACTCATTAAACCTTGAAATGCTTGGATCACAGCAACCAAAGATGTCGAGCAAGCGGTATTGATGCTAAGACTTGGACCAGTTAGTCCTAGTTTGTAGGAAGTGCGCGTGGTCACAAATTCCTTCTCATTGGCGAGCATCGTCTGAAATTCACCCAGTCGATTGATGATTTCGGGACGACCACAGATGTGATGTTCAAAGTAGGTGTTCTGCCCAGACCCAGCATATAAACCGATTGCACCATCGTAAGATTCTGGCATATAGCCCGAATTTTCTAGCGCTGTATAGGCTAATTCTAGAAATACTCTTGCTTGTGGGTCCATGACTTCCGCTTCTCTAGGGTTAATCCCAAAGAAGGTTGCATCGAAGGTTTCGGCTCCTGTAACTATGCCTCTGACGCGGACATAATTGGGATCAGCACGCAACTCAGCATCTATACTAGGATCGAGTTCCGCATCAGTAAAAGTAGTGCATGATTCCACACCATTGCAGAGATTACTCCATAGGGCTTCAACACTATCGGCTCCAGGGAAGCGCCCAACCATACCAATAATCGCGATGCCGCCTGAGTTAATCTTTGGTGATTTTTGATGGCGTTGATTAGTTTTCGCTAGAGGTGTTTCCAACCGTTGGCGATTTTCGCGATCGAGGTATTGAGCTAATGTGCGAATAATTGGATATTGGTAAAGCTTCACAGCCTCAGATTTGCGATTTTCGCGATCGAGATATTGAGCCAATGTGCGAATAGTCGGATATTGATAAAGCTTGACCGCCCGAAATTCAGAACCTAATTGCTTTTGGACTCGCGTCACCATCTGCAAGCCCAACAGCGAAGTTCCGCCGATATCAAAGAAGTTATCTTCAATCCCAACTTGCTCCAAGCCGAGAACACTAGACCAAATTTCTGCAAGTATCTTTTCTTTGGCAGTATTGGGCGCAGTAAAGTTTGTATTAACTATAGCTACGGGTGCGGGTAAGGCTCGACGATCGGCCTTACCATTGGGGGTTAGAGGGATTTTGTCTAAGACCACGATCGCAGCGGGAATCATGTAATCAGCTAATTGATCTTGCAGATAAGACTTAATGAGATTGATGTTAGGCGACTGCTGCGATCGCGGTGTTATATAAGCGACCAGTCGTTTATTGTCTGGGATATCCTCACGCACGATCACCACAGCATCCCGAACCGTTTCATGCTGGCTCAATGCTGCTTCAATCTCACCGAGTTCAATGCGGAAGCCACGGATTTTGACCTGATTATCTAGCCGCTCCACAAACTCAATCGTGCCATCTGGCAACCACCGTACCCGATCGCCTGTTTTATAAAGCCTCTTTGTAGAATCAGAACTGAATGGATTAGTAATAAACTTCTCAGCAGTTAGATCGGGACGATTGATATACTCGCGAGCTAGTCCATCTCCACCAATATGCAGTTCGCCCAAGATGCCAATGGGAACAGGCTGATGATGAGTATCAAGAATATAAACCTGAGTATTGGCGATCGGTTTACCAATCGGAATCGAAGTTACTCGTTCTGATAATGGGCTAGGAATCCGATAGCAACAGGTAAAAGTAGTGCTTTCAGTTGGTCCATATCCATTAATTAATTGGGTTTCAGGTAGATGCTTTTGCGCCAGACGAATGAAGCTAGGCGAGAGCGCTTCGCCGCCTGTGAGTAGTTCTTTCACCCCAGAGAGAGCTTCAGGGGCTTCGGCAACAATCGCATTAAATAGCGCTGCGGTCAGCCACATAGTTGTGACACCATGATTTTGAATCACTTTCCTCAAGTCTTGCGGATCAGGAATCCCATCATTTGGAAACAAAACACAGCATCCTCCATGGAGTAATGCTCCCCAAATCTCTAAAGTTACTGCATCAAAGGAAATGGGAGCCAGTTGCAATAAGGTTTGATTGCCATCAAGATCGGTAAAGTTATTACCAAATACCAGTCGCGCCACGGCTCGATGGGGAATTGCAACTCCTTTGGGGCGACCTGTTGAACCAGAAGTGTAGTTGATATATGCCAAGCTATCAGCATTTACCGATGTTGCTACAGGAATACTCGCTGTGATTCCCTCACCCCAGTTCTTTTCTAGGCAGATGACATGTGATTTAGTCGTCGGCAGGCGATCGCGTAAATGGGCTTGAGTGATCAATACGGGCGCTTGAGTATCTTCTAGCATAAACGCAAGGCGCTCTTGCGGATAAGCTGGATCGAGAGGAACGTAGACACCACCTGCTTTAAGAATCCCTAAAATCGCCACGATTGTCTCGATCGACCTTTCTATACAGATCGCCACAAATGTCTCTGCGACGACTCCAAGCTGTTGGAGTTCGTAAGCAAGTATGTTAGCTCGATTATCTAATTCTCGATAAGTCAGACTTGTTCCAGTTTCTGAGCCTAGAGACGGAAAAATGATTGCGATCGCATCAGGCGTTTTCTTAACTTGATCTGCAAAGATTTGGTGAATTGTCTGGTCTGAAGGATAGTCTACTTGCGTACTGTTCCACTCAACTAGAAGTTGATGTCGTTCAGTAGTCGTTAGCATTGGCAAATTAGCAAGACTCTGATCAGGGTTTGTGATCATTTCTTCTAGTAGAGTTTGCAAATGCCCCAAAAGACGAATAATAGTAGCCTCTTGAAAACGATTGCGATCGTATCTAACTTGAAATGTGAATTCTGGTTCTACCTTAACGCCAATAGTTATCGGGTAACTAGCTAATATAGTGTCTCCTTGATCTAGGTCATCAAGTACCAACAAAGTCTCAAACATCAACAGACCTGAAGGGATATCGCTCCATTCTTGGATTTGACTTAATGGAACTTGGCTGTATGTTTGTAAAACTTGCCACTGTTCTTGAATCTGATGCAGCCAAGGTAGAACAAGAGTTTCAGGACTAGTCTTGATGCGTAAAGGGATGAGTTGATTATTGCGATCGATGTTTTCTATCGCCTTAGAAACAAACTGAAATCCAAAAACAACGTCTTCATCACCACTATATCGATGGAGGAGCAAAGACCAAATCCCTTGCAGTACCGCAGCAACTTCTAGATTATTGTCGCGAATAAAATTATTAAAGATAAAAGTTAAAGGTTGATTGAAACCAACAAAAGCCGTTTGATACTCGACTACTGAAGAATTGTCTTTAGCCCGTGCAGAATCACCACCTAAAAATGTACTTGCATTAAGTTCCTCTAGAAAGTGCTTCCAGAAATGCTCTTGGCTAGTAAAAGCAGCTTTCGTTATGAATTCTGGATGCTCAACATCAATTTCAGTACTTGTTTTCATCAGCAGTCACAATGAACAACATAAAAGGTCAGACAAAATGAGTATGACTAATAATTTTAGAATACTCTCAAGTTAAAATTAGAATTTAGCATTTCGCACCACATTTGTAAATCCATAGTTATTAAGAAACTAAAATAGTTACACACCGCGTAATCATGGCTATTCAAGATAGCCTCGTTTGAGAGCCTTTATGAAATTAATTGATGAGCCTCGAATAGCTATTTTTTCATCTTCAGTTTTCTTTTCATAAGCGTTAGCCATTAGTGACACCCTTCCATTCTCAGCAAAGATTTCACGATGCTGATCGATAAAATTCCAATATAAGTAGTTGAATGGACAAGCAGCTTCGCCTATCTTTTGCTTCACGTCATATTTGCATTGAGAGCAGCAATTACTCATTTTATTGATATAATTTCCACCTGATACATAGGGCTTAGATGCAAGTGTGCCACCATCAGCAAAAGTAGACATTCCCAAAACATTAGGAAGTTCAACCCATTCGTAGGCATCTATATAAGCAAGCCAAAACCAATGGTTTAACTGATGAGGATTTGTATTCGTGAGATTACTAAAGTTACTCAAAACCATCAGACGCTGAATATGATGTGAATATCCGTAATTTAAAACATTGGTGACAGCATCTTTGAGACAGAGTAAATCTGTATTAGCATCCCAATAAAGCTGTGGTAGATCATTAGTAAATTCAAAATAGTTACGCTCACGCACTTTTGGCATTTGCGCTTCATAATAAACGCGAATATATTCGCGCCACCCTAGAATTTGACGCACAAAACCTTCAACAGAATTTAGAGGGATTGATTTCTGTTCGTAAGCTGCGATCGCAATTTCGCAAAGTTCCTGTGGCAATAACAAACCATTATTAAGATAGGGCGATAACACAGAATGAAATAAAAAGGGCTCGCCAACTTTGATTGCATCTTCGTAGGCTCCAAAATTTGCTAGGCGAGTTTTGATGAATGCTTGAGCTAGCTCTAAAGCGTGATCGCGAGTTACTGCATAGCCAAATTGGTCTAGTCTTCCAAAATTATCGGGTAAGTAGTTTTTGACTAACTCGATTACTTCCTGCGTAATCACATCGGGTTCTATTACAGGAAGCTTAGGAATAGAAACATTTTTCGGTAAAGACTTACGATTCTCTTTATCATAATTCCAATTATCACCAACAGGTTTACCATCTGCCATCAAGTAGCCAGTTTGTTTGCGAAGTTCTCGATAAAAAGTTTCTAAACGATAACCTTTTTTGATTTTAGATTTAAATTTTTCAGGATTAGCAATAAAAAATTGATTAGGGATCATGCTGACGCGATCGCAAAATTTATCAGATATAGCCCGCATCTGCGATCGCGTATCCCATTCCGATGGCTGCATATAGCTAAGTTTGATTTGGGGATACTGCTCCAAAAAATCAGCGATCGCATCTGCATGAAAGCCTTCTGTAAATAAATTCAGTACTAAAAATCCTTGCTGATGGCAAGCGATCGCAAAATGACGTTGAGCGCTGAGGAGATAAACTAATTTTTGCTTGTGATGAGGTATGAATGTTGCATATTTGAGGGATTCGACAAAGATTAGTAATGGCTTTTGGACAAGTAATTCTTTGGGGAATACATCAAGATTTAGCTGATCGTTCAGGACAAATAAAGTGCGATCGCACTTTGTCAAAATATCCTTTAAATTTGTCAAGTTATCAATTTGAGAGAGAAATTCACGCGCAGTTTCTAACATAAATGTAAGTTTCAAAGGGTGCGCTTCGCGCACCCTTTAAGCTCTATGCTTTTACCAAACCGCTATGACGCAACAAAGGTGCGGTACTTGGCTCGCGTCCTCGGAAGGTTTTAAAGACTTCCATGGGATGTTTGCTACCACCAAGGGCAAGCACCGTATCGCGGTAGCGCCGACCTGTTGATGCGATCGCAGCATCATTTTCGAGTCCTACTTCCTCAAAGGCAGCAAAAGCATCAGCGCTGAGGACTTCCGCCCACTTGTAGCTGTAGTAACCTGCGGCATAGCCTCCTGAGAAGATATGACCAAAGGAACAAAGGAAGTTATCTTCTGGCAAAGGCGCAATTACCATTGTGGTTTCTGCAAGTCGCGATCGCAATTGGATTGGAGTTTCCGCTCCGCCAACTTCATAACGATGATGCAGCTCGATATCCACGAGACTGAAATGCAACTGACGCAACATGCCTGAGCCACTCATGTAGTTTTTAGAATCAATCAGCTTTTGATAATAGGATTCGGGCAGGGTTTCGCCTGTTTCATGGTGTTTCGCCATGCCGAACAAAGTAGCGCGATCGTAGCACCAGTTTTCCATAAACTGACTGGGCAATTCCACCGCATCCCATTCGACATTGTTAATGCCAGAAGCACCTGAATAGTCAACCTGAGTCAGCATATGCTGCAAGCCATGACCAAATTCATGGAAGAGGGTTTCTACTTCGCCAAAGGTCATTAGGCTAGGTTTGCCATCGACAGGTGGTGACTGATTGCAAATCAGATAGGCGACAGGTAAGCGGGTAATCGGCTGACCATCTTCAATCACTTTGGCGCGTCCGATACAATCATTCATCCATGCGCCGCCACGCTTTTCGGCAGGACGACTATAGGGGTCGAGATAAAAATATGCGATCGCATCTTTGCTCTCGTTTTGAATTTCAAAGAAACGGACAGTCTCATGCCAGATCGGAGCTTTGCCATCCGCCGCAACTACGGTCACGCCAAACAAGCGCTTCACAAGAGCAAATAAGCCTTCGAGAACTTGTGGTAATGGGAAGTAAGGACGTAATTCTTCTACGGTGAAATTGAACTTAATTTCCCGTTGACGTTCTGCCCAATACGAGGTGTCCCAATGTTTAAGATCGCCCAAGGTTGATGAGCCTTGAGCCTTGGCAAACTCCTTTAGTTCTGCATACTCGGCGACTGCGGCGGCATAACTTGATTGACGCAATTCTTCTAATAATTTCTCAACTGCTTCAACGTTGGGAGCCATTTTCCGAGCCAGACTGAGTTCAGCATAGGTGGGATATCCCAATAATTCGGCTTTTTGCTTACGCAATTCAAGAATGCGATCGATTAACGGAGAATTGTCAAACTCACCACTTGCCGCACGGCTAACAAAGGCGCGATAGAGGTTCTCTCGCAAATCGCGGCGCTGGCTATGCTGCATGAATGGAACATAGCTAGGATAGTCAAGGGTAATGCACCAAGGTCCATTTTCAGGTGTGGCTCTGTTATCGCCGTCTAAGCGAGCAGCTTGGGCGGCTTGGGCTAGGAGGCTAGGAGGCAAACCTTCGATCTCGTCGGGTAAAGTCAGAGTCATGCTAAAAGCTTTGGTGGCATCAAGCACATGGTTTGAGAAGTTAGTGGAAAGTTCCGCAAGTTCCATTTGGATCGCGTTGAACTTCTCTTTCAATCCACCTTCTAAACCCACACCCGATAACTCTGCATCCCGAATCGCGGCTTCGACGATGCGCTTTTGGGCGGGGTCAAGTTTATCCCATTCCGATGATCCATAAATTGTTTTATAGGCTTTATAAACTGGCTGACTCTGACTAAAGCGATTAAAAAATTCAATTACCTTGGGTTGCACGACCTTATGGGCTTCGCGCAATTCGGCACTATTTTTGACACTGAGTAGATGCTCGATCGCACCCCAGCCCCAGCCAATTCGCTCAGTCAGACGTTCGAGTGGCTCGACTAAACCTGTCCATGTCGGCTGGATATTGGCTTCGAGTTCGGTCAATTTTTTGCTGGTTTCTTCAAGCAATTCGGTAATGGCAGGAATCACCTGTTCGGGCTTGATGTCTGGAAATGGTGGTAAACCTTTACCAATTAGAAGAGGGTTTGTGACTTCACTCATAAATTCCAATTAATCTTTAAGATTTGTAAATAATTACATCAATTATATATCAACGTCGAGTTGGCACTTAGGGCGGTTATTTCAACAATTAGCCCTTGCGCTATAAACTTGCGATCGCAGTTTGCATTAGATCTTTAATAAAAGGCACATCTTGTTGAATCAACTCCCACAAAGTATTGAAATCCACTTCTAAATAGCCAAACATTATGCTGTCACCAACACTAGTCAACCGCCGCCAATTAATTTGGGGATACTGATCCATAAAACTAATCGGCAAGCGTTTTGCCGTTGCACCGATCAGCCCGATCGCCCTTTCTACAGCAAAAATCGTTTTTTGATCGCAACTAAACTGCATAAAGTCTATTCCTGATACAAATGACTCTGTCGCTGCGATCGCTTCTAAAATGTCCTGTATTTGCACTTCCAGTCGATTATTATTATTATTCTCGATTTCCTCAGGAATACTCACTTTACTCATATTCATTAGCTTTTTTCCATATATTGAGAGCAGGGGCTTGTGAAGCGCCACCAAATATAAAACCCCAAAATGTGTACCGCC
>JAYUSC010000245.1:0-1855 GCA_043755885.1 Pseudanabaena sp.
CACCATTTTAGGTTTTATTTTATAATTTGGAGTTTGTTGACTCTCAGTGCAAATTTGCCGCCGCTGCTGCCGCCAAAAGATGAAACTCGGATAATATAACTTCCTGATTGACGCACTTTAAAAAAGATTAGGGAATTAGTATTGTCACCAACAGAATCATCATTTTCGGCAACAACTTCGCCTTTGCTATCTAACAGACTCAAGACTGTATCAAAGCCTCCAGAATTTACCGAGATTTCTAAACGCTCATCTTTTTGAACATTAATTGTATAGTCACGCGCAAATCCTTTCTGGCCTGTGGGAATATCCTTGTCGGTGAGAATATCGTTAACATCTACACCACTAGCGATCGCAGTTGGCTTATAGACAGCCTCACGCATCTGAGCGACCGATATGGGTGCAAAACTAGTAAGTGAAATCGCGATCGCACTCACTCCCGCAATAAATTTCGATAAGAATAATCCTAGAGTTGCAACTCTAGTGGTATGCAGGTATTCAGGATAGTAATAGTCAAACAAAATTAGATGCTTCACGAAACTTCTTTTAATTCGGCGAATGTCAATTGTAACTGAGTAGATTCTACTGTGGAATTAGCGGCACTATTGGGAAATGGTAATTCGTTGATCGATGGAGCTTTGATCGTTGGCACAATCTGGATTTTTCCATAAAAATCTTCTTGGAATAATTCCACTTTTGATTGTGAAGACATGAGTAATAAGCCCCAAAATACGCCAACGCGATCGTTAAATACGGCTGCTAGGTCAGATATTTCGATCTCCGCATCGGGATGAAGCCGAAAATATCGCTCTATTTCTTCAACCATCTCCGATAAATTTTCTTTGTGTGCAAGCTGGGCGATCGCCTTCATCGCAGCCTTGCGAGCCATTTTGCCTTGGATCGGACGCTTGGCAGGTTTACTACTTTTGCGATCGACTACTTCTGCGATCGCCTCGATCTGGGCAATCAACTCTTCTAGGGTGATCCGTCGTGCTTTTGGCGGCAAAGCCACGGGTAGGCGGCGTAACCGTTTATCAAAGTCCGTTGGTAATCGCATCGCATCGGCGACTAACTCAGACTCTTCCCCCAGTTCATCATCGATGGATTCTTGATCATAGACAGCTTGACTGTCCGATAATGAGTTGGCTTTGAGTAATACCAACATTGATGCGTAGAGCATCGCCTGACCTGAGTCATATAAATCGCGGCGATCGCTGACAATTAACCGCGACAAAAAGCGATCGACGACATCGATCACCTGCACATCCCAAGGATCAATCTCGCCACGTTCTGCAAGACTGATCAGCAGGGCAATGGCATCTTTGGTAACTGATTCTGCGATCGATAGGGTCATTGAGCTTAGAGAAGCGGATGCTTAAAAATATCATCGATTGCGGGGAAATAGTCAGAAAATCTAATTTGGCTAAAATAAAAGGCGCAAATGCGCCTTTTATTTTAGTTTTTGGACTTGTCTTCGTCGATCTCCACATCGATCGCAGATGCGGAAACTAAGCGCTTGCGTTCCTCAATTTCAACGCTTAAGTTCTGCACAGTTTCTTGCAAATTCTGGATTTGCACATTTTTATTACGCATATCGATTGATTTTTGCAATCCAGACCAAACGCTAAATATCCAAGCTAAAACTGCACCTAAGCCCATAGCTAAGATCAGTTCCACAGAGATCGGTGCGGCTACTGTAAGTTGAGGGATGATTTGGATGGGGGCTAGGGCTGTATTTTGTAAGGAAAATAAGACTAAGGCGAGAGCAACAATAAAAAAGACAACAAAATTAATCTGGCGCATAGTTAGACCTCAATTCTAGATTCTTAGAGTTCAGAACCAATTTTTTGGTGGCGCG
>JAYUSC010000246.1:0-1853 GCA_043755885.1 Pseudanabaena sp.
GACCCATTTTATCTTGTTTCCTTGTACCTGACTAGCTCTTGTTTGTGCTAAAACTGCTTCTCTGTCATGTTTTTTGCTTTATTCAGCAAGCCCTAACTATGTCACTAACAAAGATGACATACTGGACAGCATGGTTGATATTGTGGTGAGCGAGATTGAGCCACCTAAGATTGATGGTGATTGGAGGAATGCGATGCGGCGGCAGGCGATATCGGCTCATGAGATTCTGTTGGATCACCCTTGGGCGGCGATGGCGCTGATGTCACAGATTAATGTTGGTGCTGCCATGTTGAAATATTTAGATATGACTCTGGGCTGTCTGTGTGAAGCGGGATTTTCCCTTGAAATGGCGGATCATGCTAGGAATGTGATTGATAGTCATATTTATGGATTCACTCTTCAAGAACTAAACTTTCCCATTAATGAGTCAGATTATTCTGAAATGGCGGCAGAAGGTCTTTCAATCATTCCTGCTGATAAATATCCCTATCTTAACAAGCTTACACATCATGTTATAGAGGGAAGCTATGACGGCATTCATGACTTTGAGTTTGGATTAGAATTGATTCTCAATGGATTAGAACCTATTTAGGAAATTCTTTTAGCCAACAGGTCTAATTATTTGACCAAAAGTTGATTTTCTAAAAGCCAAAATAGCGATCGCTATCTGAAATCCTGTTTTAATTAACCGTCAAATTTTGTAGTGCGATTAGATACTGATGATTTAGGCGATCGCAAGATATCTTCAAAATTATTCCACTCAATTTTCGATGTTCACTTAAAATAATTAAGCTATCCCATACACAGCAAGAAATGGGTAGCTCAAGGAGCAAATACTTGATACATTGATTGTAAACCTGTGTTTGGTAGTATGAATTTCCTGATAGAAACTACGATAGACGAGAATATGGGCGATCGCGAAACTTATGAACTGATGGCAAACGCGATCGCATTTATTCGTCAAAACCATCGGCAACAGCCAGACCTCGCTGCGATCGCAAAACAGGTGCATCTGAGTGAATATCACTTTCAGCGCTTGTTTACCAAATGGGCAGGGATTAGCCCCAAGCGGTTTTTGCAATATTTGACGGTGGAATATGCTAAGTCCAAAATTGTGGAGACGCGGAACTTGCTGGAACTGACTGGAGATGTGGGATTATCTAGTGCGGGGCGATTGCATGACTTATTTGTGAATCTCGAAGCGATGTCACCACAGGAATTTAAGTTGGGTGGTGCGCGTTTACAGATTTGGTATGGCATCCATGAGACGATGTTTGGTGATTGCCTGATTGCCACAACAGCAAGAGGAATTTGTAACTTGTATTTTCTTGATGGAATAGATGATCAGGCTGCTGCATCAATCCTGCGAGAGGAATGGTCAAAAGCCGAAATTATTTGCGATCGCAAAATTACGCAACCAACTTGCGATCGGCTATTTAGTCATCTTCCTAATCTGAATACCGTAAACCAACCGCCCCTCACTCTCTATGTCAAAGGTACTAACTTCCAAATCCAAGTCTGGCGAGCCTTGCTGCGAATACCTTTTGGCGGGATTACCACTTATCAGGGCTTAGGGCGATCGATTGGTCGTCCTAAAGCAGCGAGGGCGATCGGTAATGCCGTTGGTAGCAATCCCATTAGTTTCATCATCCCCTGTCATCGCGTCATTCGCGAATCAGGAGAGTTAGGTGGCTATCGCTGGGGATTGGAACGTAAAACGGCGTTGTTAGGATGGGAAGCTGGACAAAATACTTGCTCTTAGGCATAAATTAATTATCGTATAATTCACTATAATATTTACTGTTATGTTGGGGCAAAACGTAAAACCGAAAAGAGAGTTGCGGCGCAAAGCA
>JAYUSC010000247.1:0-1851 GCA_043755885.1 Pseudanabaena sp.
CGCAAAGCGCCCACTCTACTGTTTTAAATATGAAACTCGACTTCTAATAAAGATAAATCATCTTCAAACGGGCGGTTATTGGCTGCGGCTTTGACGCAAGCTAATATATGCTCAATGCGTGAACTGCGATCGCTAGAAGTTCTAATAAACGTATCAATCAGAGCATTAAATCCCCAAATATTGTCATCCTCTTGAGGAATCTCGTAGACCCCATCACTAAACAAATAGAGTCGGCTACTAGTATCAATCTCACAAACTTGCTCATGATAGTTAATATCAGGCATCATCCCAATTGGTAGCCCAGCAGTTTTGAGCAGCTTAATTTTAGGTATATCTTCATTGGAAATTAGCACAGCAGGAGGATGTCCACCACTTGAGTAAACTAGTGTGTGAGTCCGCTTGTCGTAAACGCCATACCAGATCGTGAAGTACATTTCATTATGTACAGACATCTGAAAAGTATTGTTGAGATCCCGTAATACTTCACTGGGTTTATAAAAATTAGTCGTGTCTTGAGATGTCCTACTCCGCCTCAAACTGCGAGTACGCATCAGATTTAGAACCGATACAGAGAGAAGAGCCGATCCAACCCCATGTCCTGACACATCCAGTAAGTAAAGCGCTAAGTGATCATCATCTAGCCAAAAATAGTCGAAACTATCTCCACCAAGCTGCGTTGATGGCAAAAAGCTGGATTGGATAGAAACATCACCGTCAAGGGGTTCTGGCAGTAGCGATCGCACATATTGTGAAGCCTGAGCTAACTCCTGCTCAATTAATCTTTTTTGCTTTTGGATCTCTTCAGTAGCCTGATAAAGTCTTAGCCCTGCTCTGACCCTTGCGCGTAACTCATTAATCCTTGGTGGCTTGCCTAAAAAGTCATCGGCTCCCATTTCCAAGCCTCTAACCAAGTCCCCCTCTTGATCTTTTGCGGTTAGCAAAATCAGGTAAATATTGGCTAGCTCAGGGTTGCTCTTAATCTGGCGACACACCTCTAATCCATCGATGATCGGCATCATCCAGTCACAGATAATCAAAGATGGACGGAGTTCTTTAGCTTTAGCTAATCCTTCCTCCCCATCCTTAGCCACGATCGCGTCATATCCCTGACTCTTGAGAAATCTCTGAAGAGTCATTCTGATCGTGGGATCATCATCAATGACGAGAATTTGAGGCATATCGATACTTGCAATCTTACAAAAATTTTGACTTGTTTCTATTCGCCAATACTGAAAGACTTAGCAACTCTACCAAATAAATCTTTGACTCTATCCCAACGTTTCTCAGAGCTAGAGATACTTAAGGTGTAAAGGTTACCACGATTTGTGGATACGGTTACGAGGTCATGGCGTGGTTCGCCTTGGAGACGCTGAACTGCATATTCAAAAATGTAATAGTTGCGATCGCCTGATTCTCTCTGGGTCGCACTAAGCAACTTTGCTTGACGACCAGAACCTTCGGGCGCGACAACACGTTGCTGTACACGCAAACCGATTGCTTCAGGTGCGCCAATTTCTTCGAGAGTTTTCACGGTTTCGAGCTTACTAATCGCCACAGACACATTTTCGGAAGGCTCAATAATGTCGTGAAACAAAATATCGATCGCAGAATTGCCTTTAGTCTCAGTCCAGCCATTGGGATACAAAAATCGATAGCCATCTTTAGCATCTGCAAATGGCACAAGCCCACTTGTGGGCGTATTAGCACAACTGGTAAGAAACAAGGCAAATACCACAAGCAGGGTAGAAACGGCGCGTTTGAGCATGATTAAAGGAATTAAGTAAAGAAAACAGGGGGAATACTAAGTACCTCGGCATAATTAAAAATCCAGAACCAAAATCTGTACCGCCC
>JAYUSC010000248.1:0-4280 GCA_043755885.1 Pseudanabaena sp.
ATTCGGTTTTATAAAATCCAACAATTTCTGACATTTCCTAGTTTTATTCATACAATTAAGTTACAAGGCTTTTTTTAGTGAGGCTTAATTGTATGGAACTTGTTGCTTATCTCCACAGTGAATTGCTTTGCGAACGCTTACAGCAAGGCGAATCCATTGATCAGAATTTAGATTGTCAATTGATTGACTCGATCGCCCAGTCTTCGCGTCATGCCAAATCCGTTTTGTGTGTTGGTCTAGCGGTAAGTGCGATCGCCATCAATGTTATGCCGATCGCGGCTTTTGCCTTCACACCTGAAGTAGCAAGCATTCAACAACTACTAGCCAGACGTGGTTTTAACCCAGGAGCAGTCGATGGTGTAAAGGGTGCAGCTATGACCGAAGCAATCATAGCCGCGCAAACATTTTATAAATTAAATGCTGATGGGGTGATCGGAGCGCAAACCATGGCAGCTTTGGAAGCAGACACCTACGAAGCTAGTGTTGCTGTCGAAGCTACACCCGTCAAAGCCTTACCTGCTCCTAATAGAGACAACAAATCAGATGCAGTCAAAAATGTGCAGCAATTGCTAAGCGATCGCGGTTTTTATGGCGGTGCGATCGATGGAGTCAGTGGAACAATGACCAAAGAGGCAATTATTTTGGCTCAAAAAACCTACGGCTTAGTTGCGGATGGTGTGGCTGGCTCTCTAACTATCGCAGCGTTAGAAGCTGGCAGCAATTATGTCCCGAAGAGCAACGTTGCTAGTACTAAATCGGATGCAGTCAAAAATGTGCAGCAATTGCTAAGCGATCGCGGCTTTTATGGCGGTGCGATCGATGGAGTCAGTGGACCAATGACCCAAGAAGCAATTATTCTCGCTCAAAAAACCTACGGCTTAGTTGCGGATGGAGTAGCAGGATCGCTAACCATTGCAGCTCTACAATCTGGTAGCAATGTTGTCGCAATTAGCTATAAACAGCCTGCGAGTCAAGAAACTGTTAGCAATGTTGCCGATAACTCCATTAAAAAAGGGCAAACCCTTTTAAGTGGGCTAGGCTTGTACGATGGGGCGATCGATGGCATTCAAGGCTCAAAGACAACTGCCGCGATTAAAAAAGCTCAAGCATTGTATGGATTAACTGCCGATGGAGTCCTGAATTCGCAGACATTAGACGCTCTACAATCCTAGAAAATCAGGAGGAATCAGTTTTTGTAGCGCGGCTTCGCCGCGCTACAAAAACTGGTTCTTTATTTTGTTGAGCGCCAAATGCTTTAATTGTGATTTATGAATGCTGTTATTGATCTCGATATCCCAAAAATGGCGATCGCAACTGGAATGGTGGCGATCGCGATTAGTTTGTCGGTCTGGCAAAAACTTGCGATCGCCAAAAATTTACTCATCGCCACCTTTCGCAGCATTATTCAATTAATCGTCGTGGGATTTTTGCTGGATGCAGTATTTGAAATCAAGCAGCCAGTCATGATTTTATTCATCATTTTCTTGATGAGCCTCATGGCAGCCCATGAAGCCAAAAACCGTGTGCGCGAAAAAGTACCCTACGTTTTACCAATCATGTGGATATCGGTGATCGTTGGCACATTGGCAATTCTCGCTTACACCACATTTTTAGTTGTCCAGCCCGATACTTGGTATTCACCACAATATTTAGTTCCCCTCGCAGGCATGATCTTAGGAAACTCGATGAATGGCGCTGCGATCGCCGCCGAGAGATTTACACAAGATTTGGTCTTGCGATCGCGAGAAATCGAGACGCATTTATGTCTCGGCGCAACCCCAAAACAGGCGATCGCAAATTACCAATCCGATGCAATCAGAGCCGCAATGATTCCCACAATTAACGTAATGATGGTGGCTGGGGTGGTGTCGCTAC
This sequence comes from Pseudanabaena sp., assembly GCA_043755885.1. Taxonomy (GTDB): domain Bacteria; phylum Cyanobacteriota; class Cyanobacteriia; order Pseudanabaenales; family Pseudanabaenaceae; genus Pseudanabaena. The sequence goes on from JAYUSC010000248.1 coordinate 1,876, forward strand.
CAGGGATGATGACAGGGCAAATTTTAGGCGGCGTGTCACCATTATTAGCAGTGCGCTATCAATTAGTAATTTTATTTGCGATTACAACCGCGAATTTAATCACAGCTCTGCTCTTAACTAATCTCGTTAGTCGTCAGTTTTTTACACCCGCCCAGCAATTAAAATTGCCTTAAATCAGCCAAATCCCGTAAAGTTTCGCCCCGAAGGGGCGAAACTTTACGGGATTTGATTTGTAATTAACATGGCTCATAAATTGATTTGCATGACCAAAAATAACCAGGACCAACTGCCAAAATCTGCTCAGTTGGCATAAATAGCTCCCAATGGGCAAGCCCCGAATCATCCGCTAAATCTGGATCTAAAATCAATTGATAATTATCTTCAAAACTCAAAGTTAACCGAATCGTTTCCGCCTCAACCGTCAGGTCAAGTAATTTCTTATGCTCTAATTGCTTAACAATTTCCTTAGCGATCGCAATCTGTTCCTCCGTATCCGATTCCGAAGTAACGACTAAAATGCGATCTCCATGTTTCACCGTCCAAGGCGTAGCCCTTGCCCCAAAACGCCAACTGCCCTTGAGTAAATGTGCTAATTTAGGATGTTTATGAGGAGTCATCTCGCCAAAATCTAATTCCAACTCATCGCCATAACTAAAGGAAACCTGATGACAAATTTCCCCAATCATTGCTTGAGTAATACTAGGAATAATTTTTTCAAGACTTGGCTTAATAATTAGCTTTGCAGATAGCAAAGATGTCGTTGCCATATTTTTAACTCCTTTAAAATGTCTTTAAAAATTCTTCAGCTTTCTGTCTCAACTCTTCCCAAGTAAAATCTCCTTTAACATTTAAAGTCCCAATATCACCATTGGCTTTTTGTTTTTCAATAAACTTGCCAAATGATTTTCTAACTGGTGGTGACATATCGAACTCTTTAGCGATCGCATCGATCTGTTTAAGATCTCTCTTCTTACCCATTATTATACGAATATATTTTTGTAAGGGCAATTCATGAATTACTCTTACAAAAAGCATAAATTAAATTGTGCGACTTGTTAAGATATTGAATCTACACGTTCTGCAACATTTGATTTGACTGCTTAAATTTGCGGCGGACAAAACGTAAGAAAATTAGCCATTTTTGAGCAGGATAATCGTAAAACGAGAAAATATCGCCAAAAGCAGCAAAAGCGTTTTGATGATGCAACCAATGTCTTTCAGGCGTAGTGATAAATAATAAATCACACCAAGATTTAAAAGGCTCTGGCGTTTTCCACTCAAGGATCGAGACATGTCGCCACACCACATGAAACTCGCCCAACAACAAACCAATAATTGTGCCAACAGCCGATAACTGCCACAGCCAAGGCGTGAATATAAAGTAAGGAACTGCTCCTAAAATGCCATCTAGCATGACGAGGGGATTTCTGGTCAAAACTGCATAGTGAAGAAAGCTGCGGTTTTTGCCATGATGGACGATGGAGTGAAACTTGCCAAACACATGTTCAGGAACATGATACAAAAACGTCGAAAAGAAGTCGCCTAGCAGAAGTAACAGCGCTGTTGCTGAGATCGCCCTAACAAACTCTAAAGTAACTTCTACAATAACTTCCAAAGTAAACCCTCACAACTTGATTCAAGCCTAAGAGATCAAGTTAAAGCTACGTTTATACCGAGGTTAAGAATCGATTGGAGCTAAATAAATGTACTTGGATCGACTATAAATCGTTAAATTAATCTTGAGAACGACTTAACAAAACTTAAGGTTGTGTCGAAGCCGTTAAGCGATCGCATAAAAAACGATACCAAGCTGCCGCCATATCAATATCAGTAAATCGAATACTGGGCATCTCGCCAGTTTTTAGAACTAATTCCAGATAAATATTCTGGGCTTTTAACGGCAATTCAGCATCTTTTTCATCAAAAAACTTGCTGCCAATCCGAAACCTAATTCGAGCAATCTCTTGAAAGGTTACTGTTTGAATATCTCGCGGATCTTTGCGGGTTGGTTTTCCCCATGTGATGCGATCGGCTTTTTGACCTAACACCGCATAAATATCATATTTATGACGCTCAAACTGTTCCGCCCAACGTTTATAGGACTCAATTTTTTGGTACTCATTCCAGCCAGACCAAGCCAGCCAAAAGAAAACTATCAACAAAGGCAACCACAATAATCCACGTTCCATAGATCAAAAATTGAGATTTTATTATACAGGGTCGCCGCACGAGGTGTGGCAACCCTGTATTTTGCAATTACGAGCATGGAGGGACTCGAACCCCCGACCCTCAGGACCGGAACCTGATGCTCTATCCAACTGAGCTACATACCCATCCAAGATGAAATCATACCATAGCTCAGCCTTCTCGATTTATCAGGAACCAGTTTTTTGTGCCGCGGCGAA
>JAYUSC010000249.1:0-10313 GCA_043755885.1 Pseudanabaena sp.
GCTACGGCTGATTGAATGCGGGTAAATAATTCAGGGTATTCGCGTTCCATCCATTGATAAGAGACAGCAGTACTTTGATTAAAAATTAATTCTGGGTAACGCCCTTGCAGGTTTAAAGCCGATGTAAAAGTTCGCTGCATGGCGTTTTTAGTCTCTGCGATCGCCCATAACCAAGCCACATCAATATGCGAATTTCCCAGCATATAAATCTGACGCTGTTTAAGGAATTCGCTATATTGTAGAAGCGGTTTGCGAATTTCCGCTAATTGAGCAAAGAAACTTTCACTTGTAATCGATTCAGATATTGCGAATAGATTAATCAATTTATTCGCAGCAGCTTCAAGAGGTTGTAAATTAACTTGATGCCTAGTAAAAATTGGAATGTAAGTCTGGAGAATTTCTAATTCGATCGCTAAGCGATCAGGATCGCATGGTTGATCAGAATATTCAAAAATCAACTCTGCAAGTTGTAATGCGCCTATGTCGTGTTTAGGACTATTCAGCTTGATTTCTAAGATAAATTCATCAAGAGGTTTTGCATCATTAGTTAATAAAATCCGACATTTCTGATCAAATAAATCCCCTTCTTGGACTTTCTCACCGTTAACCCACACCTCGCAAATATCCACCCACCAGATTAAATTTAGCCGAACAGTGGAGCCGCTGATCGATAATCCTGCATAGTTCTCTGGTACTTGCCAAACTTGCTTTAGATGAATATTTTCCTCGCATTGTAAGAAAGCTACCATCGGTTTATTTTGCTTAGAGCTTACCGTTGGCAAAGTCTTCCAAGCACCTTGTTCATTTTCTCTTTGCCAATTGCCGAGTATAGATAAATGCGATCGCGATTTTAATTGCTCGATAACCGTAGTTAGATTTTTTACTAAATCAATCATTCTGTCCATTCGCAACCGCTCCAGATAAATCTGCTTGATTTCATCATAAGTTTCTTGTTTATAGGATGCGTTAAGCCTCGCCGTAATAAATCCGCACTTAACACATCCCCGACTGAGTTGTAGGCTTCCAACGCTTAACTTAGTGCCATCAATTCAGGATCTTGGAATAGCGGCGTACTTAAATAACGTTCGCCAAAACTAGGCTGAATCATCACCACCATTTTTCCAGCATTCTCAGGACGCTTAGCAATCTGTACCGCCGCATAGAGCGCTGCTCCACTAGAAATCCCTGATAGAAGTCCTTCCTCTCTCGCCAGTCTACGCCCGAATGCGATCGCTTGATCATCAGTCACCGCGATAATCTCATCAATCAACTCTGTCTTCAAAACTTCAGGGATAAATCCCGCGCCGATGCCTTGAATCTTATGCGGACCTGGACGACTACCTGCTAAAACTTGGCTATTGGCTGGCTCAACTGCGATCGCCTTAAACGATGGCTTCCGTGCTTTAATCACCTCCGCAATCCCTGTAATCGTGCCACCAGTACCAACTCCCGAAATCAGAAAATCAATCTGTCCATCAGTATCCGCCCAAATCTCTTCAGCCGTAGTCTTGCGATGGATCGCAGGATTGGAAGGATTGCGGAACTGTTGCAACATATAAGCATCAGGTGTACTTTCGGTAATTTCCTGAGCGCGTCTGATTGCGCCGCCCATGCCTTCGCTGCCAGCCGTGAGTTCTAGCGTAGCTCCATAAGCGCGTAACATCGATCGCCTTTCCATACTCATGGTTTCAGGCATGGTCAGGATTAATTTATAACCCTTTGCCGCAGCCACCATCGCCAGCGCGATCCCCGTGTTGCCCGATGTTGGCTCCACCAAAATTGTCTTATTGGGCGCAATCAAGCCCTGTTCTTCGGCTTCTTGGATCATGTTCACGCCGATGCGATCCTTGACCGAGGCGGCGGGATTCATGCCTTCTAGTTTGACGATAATTCGCGCCACGCAGCCCTCAGCCTTGGGGATGCGCTGCAACTCAACTAAGGGAGTACGACCGACTAATTCTGTTATGTTATTGGCAATTTTCATAAGTAAAAGCTTGAATGATTGCGGGTAAATGAGCTTGTAGTCAACTTTAGAGCATTTTGCAGGCTTCAAATTTTGAGATAAGTTAAGCGATCGCAGTTTTTATCGCCCAAAGTCTGCACAGACTAACCCTTTTCGGCTTTAATATATCTATGAATGAAAATTTATTAAAACCCAAAATTAGTGAAGTGAGCTAAGCCCGCTTCACTAATTTTGGGTTTTAATCGCAAAAAAAAATTCACAACATCATCACAAATTTATTAAGTTAATTACTATGGCTGCTACTTTAAAAGATTTTTTAGAAGAATGTCACACTCTCGGCTTAGTCCGCCTGATCGTCACCAGTGACGCGGGTGTGCTAGAAGCGAGGGTAAATATCGAGAAGCTGTTTTACGCGGAACTCCCCAAGGGCAAGTATGCCAATATGCATTCTGAGCATATCGAGTTTCACCTAAACATGGACAAAATCACTGATGTCCGCTTTGAAACAGGCGAAGCCAAGCGCGGCAATTTCACCACCTACGCCATCCGTTTCCTCGATGCCGATGATAAGGCGCAGATGAGTGCTTTCTTGCAATGGGGTAAACCAGGTGAGTATGCTGAAGGTCAAGTCAATGCATGGTCTACGCTCAAAGCCAAGTACGGCGAAACATGGAAGCCTGAGCCTGTTGAGAGTATGTAAGTGATTTACGGATAAAAAATTCTAAATACTTAATTTAAATAAGAGAATAAGCATGTTGTGGAAACCAATTGAGGACTTGCCGTTAGAATGGCAAAATTTAGCAGTTTCTGAACTACCACCTCTTGTGACTGTTTGGAATGAACAGGCAGAACGCCTACGTTCATCTGGTGAGTTTAAAACCTTCATGGAGAGACTACGAAGAGAGATAGCGATCGAGACAGGGATAATTGAGCGCTTATACACAATAGATCGAGGCACTACTCGGTTGTTAATCGAACAAGGAATTAATGAGGCGTTAATTTCTCATGAAGCTACAGATCGTCCAGTCAAACAGGTTGTTTCTCTCATTAAAGATCAAGAAGCTGCTATTGAAGGATTGTTTGATTTTGTTGGTGGTCAAAGAACATTATCAACTTTTTATATAAAACAGTTACATCAGCTTTTAACGCAAAGTCAAGACAGTACAGAAGCTCTAAACCCAATTACGGGACAAATATTTCGTGTTGCCCTGATAAGAGGAGACTGGAAACGTCAACCCGATAATCCACTCCGATCAGATGGCACTATTGATGAATACTGTCCGCCTGAACAGGTTTCATCTGAGATGGATATGTTAATTGCACTGCATCAACAGCATCGAGATCAACAAATTCCTCCTGAGGTTGAATCTGCATGGTTACACCATCGATTTACACAAATCCATCCATTTCAAGATGGAAACGGTCGGGTTGCTCGTTGTTTAGCTAGTTTAGTTTTTATCCAGTCTAGTTGGTTCCCTTTGGTTCTTACCCGTGATGATCGGGCAGTTTACATCAATGCTCTAGAAGAAGCAGATCGAGGTGACTTATCAAGTCTAATTAATCTCTTTGCTAAGAGTCAAAAACAGGCTTTTTTGAGAAGTCTTGGATTGTCAGAGCAGGTTTTATCCGAAGCTAGGCAAACTAAAATCATCATTTCCTCTATTGCAGACAAATTCAAACAACAGCGATCAGATTCGATTAAAGATCGCTGTATAAAAGTAGAGAAATTTGCTACAAGTTTATTTGATATAGCTTCTAACCGTTTTCATGAAGTTGCTGATGAAATAAAACTATCTGTTCACAATGTCGTAAGCAATTCACAAATTTTTTCAATTGCCGCTCCTGCTGGTGATCATCGGTCGTATTACCATCGCTATCAAGTTATCGAGACTGCAAAACAACTAGATTACTTTGCTAATCTTCGGGATTATCGTACTTGGATTCAATTAATTATTGAGGTTGAAAAAACATCAACAACGCTTCTTCTTTCATTTCACTCACTTGGACGTGAATATAGGGGTTTACTTGTGTGTACTATATGTGCTTATCATAGAGATGGGGCTGAAGAAGGCGAACTTAATATTAGTGATATTCAACCCTTAATAGATTCTCCATTCCAGTTCTCTTATGCTGATGAAGAGAAGAATTTGAGAGATCGTTTTAAACCTTGGTTAGAGAATGCAATTTTGACTGGTTTGGAGTATTGGAATAAAAGTATCTGATGAAATTGTCATTATGGGAATTTCCGATTTTACGAGAATAAGATCGCGATTTTGGGTGTTGAGATTGCGATCGTTATTATTTAAATACTGTAAAATCAAGCTATGAGTAAAAGAGAAAAATTACTTGAACTCCTAAAAAATAGCCCCAACAACGTAACGTTTGGCGACATTCGTAAACTTTTAGAGCTAGAAAATTTTGATTTAGATAGAATTACAGGCAGTCACCATATTTTCAAAAGAGATGAAATAGTTTTAGTAATCCCAGTCCATAACAGCCGCGTTAAGTCTGTATATGTTAAAAGAGTCATAGAACTCATAGAAGGAGAATAATTATGAAATATCCAATAGTAATTTATCCATGCGAAGAAGGTGGTTTTGTTGCCGAAATCCCAGCCTTAAAAGGGTGTTTAGCTCAAGGTGAAACCCTAGAAGAAACCTTGCAAGAGTTAATTACAGTGAGAACTTTATGGTTAGAGACAGCACAGAAACATGGACAAAAACTTCCCGATCTAGGAAATGCGATCGCTAGAGTAAAAGCGTTAAGTGCGATCGCAGTTTGATTTTTTGAGATTGCGATCATGTTAACCTGTAAGTAGAAATTAAGGAGTAAATCTATGACTGCCGTAGTACAAGAGCTTCTAAATACCTTTGACAATCTGACATACTCAGAACGACTAGATTTATTGTCAGAATTTCTAAGACGGACAGTTTATTTAGACTTTTCGCCATTATCTGACGAAGAATTAACTCTCAATGCCGAAGACATTTTTTTTACACTAGACGAAGAAGAGTTGACCTATGATTAGTCCCGAACGGGGAGAAGTTTGGCTAGTTGATCTTGGTTATGTCGCAAAAGTCAGACCATGTTTAGTTGTTAGCATCCCAGCACTTGACAGCGATCGAGCATTAGTAACCCTAGTTCCCCATACAACAAGTTTGCGAGATTCCAGATTTGAAGTACAAGTCAAAGCTACATTTTTGCGAGAAGGAGCATTTGACGTACAAAATCTCATCACCATCCCTCATGCTAAACTTTTACGCAAACTGGGAGAGCTAACATCAGAGCAAATGGAAGACTTAGAGGATGTATTACTCATATGGTTGGGATTTGAGTCTGAAGAGGATGAGGACTAATTATGGAAAACTTTGAGGCTTTGAGGTTGCGATCGCAGTTTGATTTTGTGAAGTTGCGATCGCGATTTTGGATGTTGAGAGTCTCCCCCTATCAAAATCGAGCCGCCACCATTCTGCCCAGAAGTATCGAGATATGTGATTTAGAATATCGAGCTTAATTTTGTCAAGATGATCACTATGCGAATATTAGCGGTTTTAGAAAAACGCCCATCAGTAGCTAGGCAGAATAAAAAACAGAACCCAAAGAAGCTGATCTCCGCGCTGTGCGGGCGAACTAGCTTCTTTGGATTTTATATTTAATTGCGCCTAGCTACCTAGTATTGTTTATTGACACTCCTCAGCCTGAAGGCGTGAGGATTCTTGGACTCACTATTGCCTGTAGGACTTGTCCTACAGGTCTTACTCAGTGATACCTAGTCTTGCAACTAGCTTCTCAAGCGTGAATTTCCGTATGCCCTGCGGTATGGGATATATTCTAATATAAAGCCGTGCTAGAAGCACAGGGTTTTGAACCCATTTTTTTGATAAACGAATAAAGTAGAAAACAGACAATGGCAACTTGGCAATGCATTAGTAACTGTGGCGCTTGCTGTCATCTCGACCCGACCGAGCGCCCTGACCTCGCAGACTACCTCACCGCCGATGAACTTAAAAAATATTTAAGTATGGTCGGTAGCGATGGCTGGTGCATTAACTTCGATCGCATTAATCGTAACTGTGGCATTTATGACCAAAGACCTCGCTTTTGCCGAGTGCAGCCCGATACTTTTTATGACATGTTTGGCATTGAGCCAGAAGAATTAGATGAATTTGCGATCGCCTGTTGCGAAGAAAATATTGAGTCGATCTATGGAGAGCGATCGCTAGAAATATTACGTTTCGAGCAAGCAGTTAAATAAGCCCAAAAAGTAAAGTACCCACTACGTGGGTACTTTACTTTTTGGCTTAAGATTCTTTGTGACTGCCATCACTCATACATATGTACAAGAATCACATCTATACATAGATTTGAGTCACATCTATGTATTTAATTTCAGAGGAAACTTATTGGTGTAGAGGTAGTCCTAAAAAAGTAACGATCTATCCCGTCAAGCGCGGGTTCGTCAAACTGAAAGGTTATCACTTTCTAGTTTTAATCAATATACGCCTAGTACAAAAATCATGAGTAACAAGAGTGTCATCAGAAATCTCGTCAACCGTGCTTTGATCGTCAAACGTCTGACTCCTGAAATAGAAAACATGATTAATCATGAGCTTTCTGAGCAAGGCTACATTACTGATCCTGACTATGAAGCCCTTGAATACCTGATGCAAGCCGTCGACCAAGGTAAAGTCAGGCAAGTTAGCTAATAATTGTCTAATCGCCAATTATTTAGTCTTGATTTTAGTGTTAAGGCTGTAGACTAGGATTGCAAAATTTGAAGTCTTGCTTGTATGGGTTATTTGACCTATTCGCGGCTACATTATAAATTCCAATCTCTATCGCGTCGGATCGGTTATTGGTTAATACTGTTTGGGATCACTGCGCTGATTGCGATCGCAGTAAATGCTTGTAAATCTGAGGCTGGGATCATTCCCGCTTTACCACAGCATCCAAATATCCAAGTATTTTTCAATCAAAACCAAGCCGCGAAGTACACCGACCCATATCGCAAAATTGAGCGTCTTGGCGACAATCTTGAAAGAGTAATGATTGATAACGTTAATAAATCTAAACTCAGTCTTGATGTTGCTGTCCAAGAATTACGGTTACCCAATATCGCGAAAGCAATTGTCGATGCGAAATTGCGGGGCGTAAACGTTCGACTGATTCTCGAAAATAACTATAGTCGCGCTTGGAGCGAATATACGCCTGAGCAAGTTGAGAAGATGAATGCTCGCGATCGCGATCGCTATAAAGAATTTCAAAAGTTTGCGGATCTTGATAACAACGGTCGCTTAAGTGAAGATGAATTAGATCGCCGTGATGGTTTGCGGTTGCTAAAAGTCACCAATGTTCCTTGGATTGATGATACTGCTGATGGCTCTAAGGGGAGTGGGCTAATGCATCATAAATTTATGGTGATTGATGATCAGGTTGTTTTATTTGGTTCCGCAAATTTGACCATGAGCGATATGCATGGTGACTTTACCAAACCTGAGACTAGAGGTAATGCAAATAATCTGGTTCGTGTAGATAGCAAAGAACTTGCGGCAAGATTTAAGAAAGAATTTAACCTGATGTGGGGCGATGGTCCAAATGGAAAACCCGACAGTTTGTTTGGATCGAAAAAGCCTTCTCGCAAAATTGATTATCTGATCGTTGGTGGAGCGCAAATTCGGATTAAGTTTTCTCCAGATTCTGAAAATACGGCAAGAGAACAAACTAGTAATGGACTGATCGCCACTGCGATCGCAGGTACGAAAACAAGCGTTGACATGGCTCTCTTTGTCTACTCCGATCCATTTATTTCCACAATCCTCGAAGAGCGGCAACAGAATAATGTTCAAATTCGAGCGCTGGTAGAACCGCAATTTGCCTATCGTGATTACTCGTCAACTCTAGATATGTGGGGGTTGCAATCTACTCAAGATTGCAAAATAGGCAAAAGCAGTGCATGGAAACAACCGATTAAAACTGTTGGGATTCCCAATCTTGTGGCTGGAGATACGTTGCATCATAAGTTCGCGATTCTCGATCGCAATTTAATTTTGACGGGCTCACACAACTGGACAAACGCCGCCAATCGTATTAACGATGAAACTTTAGTGGCAATCGAGAATGAAACTATCGCCGCCCACTATCGAAGGGAATACGATCGCCTTTATCAAGATGCTACCTTGGGAGCTACGGCAAAACTAGTGCAAGCAACTTCCAAAAGCTGCGCTGAGAGAGTAAAAGGCAAGCCTAATCCAAATATTGAAGATTCAGAATTTTAGATGCCAATAGTTTATGAATAGTGGCGCAAATGCTCTACCCCTACGAATCCAAATCTTTGCTTATTCCAGCCTTCCTACAAATACGATCGCAATTTTTATCTAGAGATTTGCGATCGCATTTGTAGGAAGGCTGTAGGCGATCGGTGCTTTTTTAGATTTGCCCTCAATGACAATTGAGATGATAAAATCTCCCAATGTATGACAACACTTGCAAGTACCTAGCCGCAACCTTCCCCAGCGACTTCGCCAGTTGGCTGCTAGGCAAACCAATTCCATTAACTAAACTCGAACCCTCCGAACTCACAGTCGATCCTATTCGTGCGGATTCGGTTATATTTTTGGAATCAACAGAAATCATCATGCATTTGGAATGTCAAACGAAACCAGATCCAACCATGTCGTATCGGATGGCAAACTATTGGCTGAGGCTCTACGGCAAATATCCCACCAAAGAAATTCACCAAACTGTAATTTATTTAAAGCGGACAAACTCACCACTCGTCCATGAGACAAGCTTTAAATCTAAGCAGATGATTCATAACTTTAACATCATCCGCCTTTGGGAAGAGCCTACGGAGACTTTTCAACAATATTTAGGATTGTTGCCACTCGCCATTTTAAGTAAAACCATTGATCCCGAAGAAACATTAAGACAAGTTGCAAGACAAATTGAAAATATCGAAGATAAGCAAGTCCAAAGTAACGTAGCCGCCTCGACCGCTATAATATCAGGTATAGCCCTGAATAAAGAAATCATCCAAAGACTTTTAAGGAGCGAAATCATGAAAGAATCAGTTATTTATCAAGAGATTCTGCTAGAAGGCGAGGCTAAAGGTATAGCTAAAGGTATAGCTAAAGGCAAAGCTGAAGGCAAAGCTGAAGGCGAGGTCAAAGGTTTGGCTAAAGCTGCTAATCAGATCGCTATAAATATGATGCGTTCCAACATTTCTGTAGAATTAATCGCCCAATTTACAGGACTAACCCTCAAACAAATCCAAAAACTACAAAAACTTTCGGTCAAACAAAAACAACCACCAAAATCGTCAAAAACCAAGCGACGGAACGCATCTCCGCTTGGAAAATCGCCAAAATCGTAATTGCAAGCCTAAACGAGGGGACAGTAATCTGGAGTCCGAGTGCGATCGCAGAATATTATGCCCAACGGGAAGCCGATCGCATCCGCGTTGGAGCGGGACGACCCAGTGAGATCGCCTGAATACAGTTGCGATCGCAGTTTTTATCTAGAGATTTACGATCGCATCAACAGGTAGGCGCTACCGCGATACGGTGCTTGCCCTTGGTGGTAGCAAACATCCAATGGAAGTTTTTAAGACCTTCCGAGGACGTGAGCCAAGCACTGCACCCTTGTTGCGCCATAGCGGTTTAGCTAAGGTTTAGTTTATTGCTTTAGCGAGTTGTGGCGCGAATCGCCACAACTCGCTTTAAGGTGGAAGGTAGTGAAATTGTGAATCGAGTTGGTGACGTTTCTTTTAATATGGTGTACAAGTTCGATCGCCCAAAACAGTAACGGAACCATCATCATTTTTCGTGAAGCACTGTAATATCTATTGTCAAATCTTAATTAGTCGGCTATATTACGTCTTAGGTTGAATAAGCCTTCGGTGTCAAGCCGAACCACACTTGATAATAAACATTTAGATAACAGGAGGTGATGCCCATGCAATCAGATAGTAGTAACGGTAAACGTATGGGTCTTCAGGTTTCCGAGCTGTGTGCTGGGGCTGTTCTGTAAGGTATTTAGTAATTATCTCTAGTTCGCTAGCCTAATTTACTAGTAAACCTGAGATCCTTCCAGCAGTTGACTGTGACCTAAAGATCCTAAAGTATTCCGAAACAAAAAGACCTAGCCAATGGCTAGGTCTTTTTGTTTTTTGCGAATCTTGTTCCCCTCTCCTGCGGGCTACCGTATACACACAAGTAAAGTAATTTCTCAAATCCCAGAAATAACCCCTCCCTAGCCCTCCCCTTGCAAAGGGGAGGGAACGAATTTCTAGTCTTCCCCCTTTGCAAGGGGGAATTAAAGGGGGTTTTGAGACTTGTGTGTACACAGTAGC
>JAYUSC010000250.1:0-1848 GCA_043755885.1 Pseudanabaena sp.
TACCGCCCGCTACGCGGGCGGTACAGTCTTTGGGTTTTATATTTAATTTTGATCCGCTACTTAAAATAAAAAGGGATGCTTGGCATCTCTTTTTTGTTGGGATTAGCCCCCTGCGATCGCAGGAATGATGCTTACTTCATCGCCATCATTGAGGGCGGTATTTGCGCCATCGAGAAAGCGGATATCTTCGCTGTTGACATAAAAATTAACAAAGCGTCGGAGATTGCCTTTTTCATCACAAATGCGGGCTTTGATGCCTGGGCAATTAGTTTCGAGCGAGTCAATAATTGCTTGAACAGAGTCACCAGTACACTCGACAGTCGCTTGATTGTTGGTCAATTGTTGGAGTGGAGTGGGAATTAAAACTTTAACAGCCATATTTTTTTGATCAATTCAGAGAACTTTAGACTTAGATTTTGCCCATTCATATAAAGGCGTTGCAAAGCGCCGCTTTTATATGTAGCTAGTCCAAAATCTGTACCGCCCGCGCAGCGGGCGGTACAGATTTTGGATTTGGGTTTTTAATTGGGGCTAGCTATTTAATGAATGGATTTGTATATATTTTAACGTGATTGCGATTAGCGCCTAACTTTGCCAGCAAAACCTGAAGCTTTGAATTGCTTAAGCTCCAGAGGCTCAGGCTGTTCCGCAGGAACCGCTACCATAATTTGAAAGTCGCTCTTGCCTGCGGGAATTTCCTCAACTGCGCCCAGTCGCCCTCTTTCTGGCATTGCATCATTGCCATTAGCGTCATAGATACGCCCAAAAATATCAGCATTGTACACAACCTTGCCTGAGGGATTGTTGGCAGTTGCCTTGATCATGTAACACTTTGCCGACATCATGCCGCCGCCTATCACCATGTTTTTGCCAGCATCGCCAGTACATGGCTCGTAAATAACATTGGTCAGCTTTATCTGCACATTTGCCCAAGCACTAGCGCTAAAGGCAAGCGTACAAATACTTAGCAAGAGAGACAAGACGGCAACATTAAAAACCTGTAAGATTTTTTGGGGGTTTTTAGTTTTTGCGATCGCCATAAATAAACCTCTTTGATAAATCCTTTGGTAAAAAATTTTTAGAAAAAAGAATCGCTTCTTTGACGTGGTAAAATTCATTTTAGCTCTTGAAGGAGGTCTATATTTAATGCCACTTAGTCTATTGATTGCAACGTTACCTGAAGCGTATAGAATTTTCGATCCACTGGTAAACGTTCTTCCCGTGATTCCTGTATTTTTCTTGCTGCTCGCTTTTGTCTGGCAAGCCTCAGTCGGTTTTAAATAGGTTTCAATTTAGGTTTTGACTTAATATAAAAACTTTTAAACTGACTTATTTATAAAACAAAAACGATATAAGCAATCGGGGTAGCGGCAACGTTACCCCGATTGCTTTCTAAGTGTGCGCCGCTTCGCAGCTAAAAGAGCCAATTTTTGTAGCGCGGCTTCGCCGCACTACAAAAATTGGTTCTTTTGGGTGATAAAAATATTATTTTTAAGGAAATATGGAAACCATTGGACGTTGGACGAACAAATTTTTGATGTTCAATTTGTTCTTAGTATTTTTCTTCTTTGCATGGCTGCTAGTTGCTCTCGGCGGCGAAACTCTGAAAATAAATCTTGGCTTAGAGCTATGGCGACAACTATGGGAGCCATTGATTCAACCTGTGCTAGGCATTGTCATGGCTGGTGCGATCGCAAGTGGCGTAATCTCTAAAGTTAAACAAAAACTAGCTAAACCTTAGTCACAAAAAAAGGCGCTAAGCGCCTTTTTTTTAGTTAAACCAGCTTGGCATTAATAAAATTGGTGGATCATAATTGCCTGCTTGCATATTGTGACCACCTAGTTTTG
>JAYUSC010000251.1:0-4275 GCA_043755885.1 Pseudanabaena sp.
GCGGGCTACGCCCGCCGCAACAATTTTGGGTTTTATTAAATTTCTGATCCTTATGCGATCGCACTTATACCCTACATACAGCTACATATAAATACGCAGCGTAACCAACATATGTGCTTTACAAAACTTATCGTGTCTTTCTAGTCGAAATACCTGTAAACGCGGCATTTTCTGATGAGATAGAGTTATATATTTAAGTTGGAAAACCCTATACTTGGGTAGATATTATTTCGACTTTTTACATACCCTTTAAAGATCTCAAGGCAGACACATGAGCGTAACAGCGTCAAGTGGTGCAGTAAATGCCCGCCCCAGTTTATATCAGACCGCTTTAACTTCGACAATTTCTCAGATAGAGCAACAAGATCGCTTTGCGACTCGTAGCGAATTAGATGATTTATCCACATATTTTCAATCTGGACTAAAACGCCTCGAAATTGCCGAGGTTTTGACCAAAAACTCTGACAATATCGTATCCAAGGCAGCTAGCCGTATTTTTACGGGTGGTTCACCGATGGCTTTTTTGGAAAAACCCAAAAATTCCGAGACCTTAGAGGTCGATCGTGCTGGTCGAGTGGTTGATGTCAAGATCGGCATGGAGCTTGGTACAACTACTTATACTGAGGCAAGCGAAGGTGGCTTTTTAGGGACAATCAAGAATTTCTTCAGTAATACAGGCATTACTGGCGTTGTTGATGCTGTGCCAGCTAATTTCCGCCCCATTAACGTTTCTCGTTATGGTGCAGACCGCATGAAGAAGTCCCTGCGTGACTTGTCATGGTTCTTGCGCTATGCCACCTATGCGATCGTCGCAGGTGACCCGAATATCCTTGCTCAGAACGTGCGTGGCTTGCGTGAAATCATCGAAGCAGCTTGTTCGACTGAAGCAACGATTGTGGCTTTGCAAACCATGAAGCAAGCAGCAGCAGGTTGTTTTCTTAACGATCCTGCGGCGATCGAAATTATCAAGCAATATATGGATGTTGCGATCGCAGAGTTTAAAGCCGCGACTCCTTCACCCAAAGTCCGTCAGCGTAATTCTGATGATCTCCAAGGGCTGGCTCTACCTCAAATTTACTTCAACACCGCTGAGCGTCGTCAGAAGTTTGTGATGAAGGCTGCCATGACAGGCACTGAGAAAAATAGCGTCGTTAAGGCTGCTTATCGTCAAGTTTTTGAGCGCGATATTACTCGTGCTTATAGCCAAAGTGTCTCTGACCTTGACTCTAAGGTTAAGAATGGCGAAATCTCGGTACGTGAGTTTGTGCGCCGTTTAGGGCTATCGCCTTTGTACCGCGATCAATTTTTCCTACCTTTTATCAACTCTCGTGCAGTTGAGTTAGCCTTCAAGCATTTCCTTGGACGCTCACCTGAGAGCCGTGAAGAAGTTGCTGCTTATTTTGCGATCGTCTCTAAAGGCGGGCTTTCCGCTCTAGTCAATGCGCTAGTGAACTCCAGAGAGTACAGCGATTACTTCGGTGAAGAAACCGTTCCTTATCAACGTGGTTTTGGACAAGAAGCCCAAACTGCTCGTAACTGGGGCGCACAGTTTGACTTGTTCAACTACTCTGCACCTTTCCGCAAGGTTCCTCAATTTATTACCTTGTTTGCCGCCTATGAGCAACCCTTGCCCGATCAGCATGTTTACGGCGCGGGTAATGATCCTCTCGAAATCCAATTTGTCGCGATCTTCCCCAAAGAAACTCGTAATCCTAGTGCATCCCCTGCACCTTTCGGCAAGGATACTCGTCGGATCTTGATTCGCAATGGTGCTGGGATCACGAATCAACTTGGCAATCCTGCGGCTACAGGATCAATCGATCCGATGAGTCCTAAGGTATTCAAGCTCGATCAAACCCAACGCGATAGCGTCAAGATTGGTAAGGGCGCTAGAACCAGCATGGTGAAAGGTCAGAGCATTAATAACTCTGAAAGCTCTACCCAAGCTGTAATTCGCGCAATTTACTTGCAAATCACTGGCTATATTCCTTTCTCTGGTCAGCGTCTCACAGCCGCCGAAAGCAAGTTGGAGAATGGTCAAATCTCTGTACGCGAATTTGTACGGATCTTGGCTAAGTCTCCTCTATTCCGCGATCGCTATTGGACGAAGCTTTATGTATGTAAAGCGATCGAATATACCCATCGCCGTCTGTTAGGTCGTCCTACCTACGGTCGTCCTGAAATGAATGCTTACTTTGATCTTGCATCAAAGAAAGGCTTCTATGCAGTCGTTGATGCGATCCTTGAAACCAAGGAATATGAGCAAGCCTTTGGCGAAGATACCGTTCCTTACGAGCGCTATCTCACTCCCGCTGGCGTATCGGCTCGCCACAATCGCAACAGCACTTTGGGCGAAGAAAAAGGCACGAAGGTTGTTGTTGAGTCTACCCCAATGTTCATCGAACTTGGTCACGTCAGCGAAGAGCGCTCTTCTGTGTCAATTCGCGATCGCATCAACCAAGGTGTTGACAAGAAACGCGAACAACGCAAGATCTTCAAGCTCACCACCACCGATCCTGTGGAAACAGGCGCATTGGTTCGTGCTGCTTATCGTCAAGTGTTCGAGCGCGATATGGATGCCTATGTTGCTGACTCACAGTTCAGCCAATATACTTCCAAGCTGCTCAACGAAGAAACCACGGTCAAGGAATTCATTTTAGCGATCGGGACCTCCGAGCTTTACATGAAGGAATTCTACGCCCCATTCCCCAACACCAAAGTAATCGAATTGGGTACAAAGCATTTCCTCGGACGTGCGCCCCTCGATCAAGTCGAAATCCGTAAGTACAACCAGATTTTGGCTACTCGCGGTATCAGAGCCATGGTGACGGAAATGGTTAACAGCCGCGAATTCCTCGATGCTTTTGGCGAAGATGTAGTACCTTATAACCGCTTTGAGACATTCCCTGCGGCTAACTACCCCAACACCCAAGTGCTATACGATCGCCTCACCAAACAGGACAAGTCGATCGTTGTACCGAGCTTTGCAACTGTTAAATCGAAAGTTCCAACCACTGTTTAGCTAATAAAATAAACATGAAATACGCACAGCGTATTTCATCTCAAAACCAAAAAGGTAGGGACAATTCATGAATTGTCCCTACCTTTTTGGTTTTGAAAAAGATTCAAAAATTTGCTTCAAGACAGAATAAATTGGTGACGGTTTTTCGGTATCATAAACATCAGATTAAAGTTTAAAAGTTAAATTTAGATAAAGGGCGATAAGAAGTGACTATCAGGGTAGCGATTAATGGATTTGGGCGCATTGGACGTAATTTTCTCAGATGCTGGGCTGGTCGCTCAGAAACAAATATTGAAGTAGTTGGACTAAATGATACGTCCGATCCCCGTACCAACGCTCACTTGCTGAAGTACGACTCCATGCTCGGCAAATTTGCTGGAGAAGTTACTGCCGATGACACCACAATTACGGTCAATGGTAAAACACTCAAAACAGTCTCCGATCGCAATCCTGACAACCTACCTTGGAAAGATTGGGGTATTGATCTAGTTATCGAATCTACAGGCGTATTTATCGATAAAGTTGGCGCTGGGCGACATATTGGCGCAGGTGCCAAGAAAGTCTTGATTACAGCACCTGGTAAAAACGAAGATGGTACATTTGTCGTCGGTGTAAACGATGAAAAATATGATCATGATATTCATCACATCATCAGCAATGCTAGTTGCACCACTAACTGTTTAGCCCCTGTCGCCAAAGTTTTGCTAGAAAACTTTGGGATTGTTAAGGGTGTAATGACGACTACTCACAGCTACACAGGTGATCAGCGCTTGCTTGATGCTAGCCACCGTGATTTGCGTCGGGCTAGAGCTGCGGCTTTGAGCATCGTGCCAACCTCTACAGGTGCAGCTAAGGCAGTTGCGCTCGTGTTACCACAACTAGCTGGTAAATTGAATGGCATTGCTTTGCGCGTACCAACTCCTAACGTCTCGGTCGTTGACTTTGTGGTCGAAGTTGAGAAGCACACGATCGCACAGGAAGTTAACGAAGCATTCCGCGTTGCTGCTGAAGGCAAAATGAAAGGCATTTTGGAATATAACGAGTTGCCTCTAGTCTCAATTGACTATCGCGGTGTTGATGCATCTTCGATCGTTGACTCCTCTCTAACCATGGTTATGGGTGGCAACATGGTTAAAGTTATTGCTTGGTATGACAACGAATGGGGCTATAGCCAACGTGTTGTTGACTTAGCTGAAATTGTTGCTAAAAACTGGAAATAATTTTTCCTCCCAAAAAAGAGGCGGCGCAATGCG
>JAYUSC010000252.1:0-4272 GCA_043755885.1 Pseudanabaena sp.
TTCGCGCCGCCTCTCTTCTTTTGGATTTTATGTCATATTATAAAAAAGTAGGGTCAATTCATGAATTGACCCTACTTTTTTATACAAAGCAAAAAGAAAACTCATGGCGCAAGACATTAAACTGATCGTGGTTGATATCGATGGCACGATTAGCGGTGATGCCAATCAGGTCAATGATGCAGTTAAGCAAGCAGTGAAAGCAGCTCAAGCAAAGGGTGTCAAAGTCGCGATCGCAACGGGTAGAATGTATCGCTCGGCTGTCCGATTTCACGAGTTGATCGCCTCCGATCTGCCATTGATTTCCTATCAGGGCGCATTCATTAAAGATCCTAAAACCGATGAATTAGTAGGACATTGGCCAGTCGAACTTAAGCAAGCACTTTCTTTGCTGGACGATCTCGGCGAATTTGCGACTAATGATCAGCTTTCGATTCATATTTATGTAAATGATGAACTCTATGTGCGGAAGATGACGGCGCAAACCCAAGCCTATGCCGAACGCTCTAAAGTTGGAGTTACCGTCGTTGGCGACTTGCGAGAATTCCTAACTAGTGAAAGTACAGCCCATCCGCCGACCAAGATTTTGGCTTTGAGTGATACTGCGGAACTGGTGACAGAAATGCTGCGCGTACTCAAAGGTCGCTATACACCGCAGCAACTTTATCTCACCAAATCTGTAGCAACGTTTTTTGAAGCAACTAATCCGATCGCAAATAAAGGCACTGCGGTCAAGCATTTAGCCGAGAATATTTTGGGATTTGACCGATCGCAGGTTTTAGCGATCGGCGATAATTTCAATGATCTCGAAATGCTGGAATATGCGGGTATCGGTGTGGTGATGGGAAATGCTCCTGAAGGATTAAAACCTCTAGGCAATTGGATTGCACCCACAGTTGAAAATGATGGTGCGGCTGTGGCGATCGCAAAATTCGTGTTATGAGGAAATATTTGCATATCTCCTTGCTTTTTGCAATTGCGATCGCAGGCTGCTCAAATCCATTCGCGACAGCAACGGCTCCTGATCAAATTCGCTTAGGGACTTTCAATCTGGAAAATTTTGATGGACTAAATCCTGAAAAACTAGAAGCCGTGAGCCAGATCATAGAAAGCAACTTTGATGCGATCGGTTTGCAAGAAGTTAGCCCGATCGCGGCTGAGAAGTTAAAAGAGAAGTTGAACAAATCCAAACAATGGGAATTTATTTTGGGGGAATCTGGTAATAAACAAAGGATTGCTCTGTTCTATCGTAAGGATGCGATCGCAGCCCAAAAGATCACCGAATGGCGACAGGTGAATATTACAGGGACTTTGCGATCGCCGTTAGTTACTTATCTCAAAGCTGGTAAAAATTTCGACTTCACCTTAGTGATTGTGCATCAAAAAGGTGGTGGTGGTAAAGATGCCGATCGCTTGCGTGAAAATCAAAGCGATCTTCTGCGAAAAGAAGTCGATAAATATCAACAAGATGCTCAATCCGATCCCGATCTGATCCTCTTAGGCGATTTCAACAGTCCGACATGGGCTGACCAAAATCGTGGGTTGCGTGACGCTCCATTAACTTTTTTGACGAAAGCGATTGAAACTGATGCCAAAGAGAACTGCTTAAAAAAACGCGGTCAGCCGAAAACTGCTGATGGTCGCCCTAGATATTCCAATCGTGGCATCGGTTGCGTGATCGATCATATCGCTATTTCCCAAGCTCCCAAGGGAGCCGAAGCAGAATATATTCCGCAATCATTGCAGATTCTCGATCCCCAAAAGGATCTTGGCTTTGATAGCGATCGCACCTATTTTTCCAAAGTCTCCGATCATTTACCCGTGAGAGCAATCTTTCGTATTAAATAACTCACCTTACGCAGAGCGAGGATCTGCCCTCATCCCCCAACCCCTTCTCCCGCAGGAGAAGGAGAGGAAAATCTATTATTTTCTTGTTCCCCTCTCCCGTAAGGAGAGGGGCTAGGGGTGAGGGCTTTTGTTTATAGTCCCGAAGGTAAACCAGTTGGTTTGCCCTTAATGCTGGTGACAATTCTGCCCCAACCAGATTCACCGCCACTATCCCAAAAAATTTGCTGCATTACGGCATAGCTATAGGGATCATAAGCTCCACCAACGCCAACATCATAGCTATCGCTAGCACCATGACGAGTGCCGTAAGGATCATGCACCAGCCAAACTTTTTTGTCAGGATCATGTCCGACAACCACGCAAATATGACCACTGCCTTTGTAGGCAAATCCCACTACTACAGGGATATTCGCTTTAAGCGACAATAAAATATCTTTGGTAGAGAGGGAATAGCTGAAGTAAGAGTTAATGCCAAGTTCTTTCAAAGCCCATGTTTGAGCATCATGATCGGTGGTATCACCATACTTACCAACCAGTCGCATATAGACTGACTCTGGTTCTGGAAATCCCTGCGCTTTCGCCATGGTTGTCAAGGCTCCAGATAGCAGGTAGTCAGCTAGCATGGTGTTGCTAGTCGTATTACACTGCCGCCAACCAGGTCCAAACACTGCTTCGTCGTTATCTAGTTGCGAGCAGTATTTGACTGGTAACTTGATCTGTTGATTAAGATCTTGCCCTTCAATCTTGATATGCGGCTCGTAAGCATAGACCTTTTGGAGTTGGGCTTTGCCGTCCTTAGCAGTACATGGAGATGCAAGCGTGAGTAAAAGATGTTGGTTGCGATCAGGGCAATATTCGGTGACAAAAAAGGCTTGATCTTTTTTGATAAAAATCTTCTCGGAATCGGCTAAATCTGTGGAGCCAAGCAGCTTTTTTTTGAGAAAAGTGTCCGCTTCGGCGATCGCTTTGGGCATAGGAAAACCTCGGAATAAATGCGATAACGATATAAATCATCGCATATCATCATCTATAAAATATAGCTGTTGGTATAAACGCAAGAAGTAAATAGCAGTTGCTAACGCTATAAATATTTGGGAATCTCCATAGGAGAGTTGGCAATCAAATCTATCCCATGAATTCGTAGCTCCTCCTCAGTGCCATAGCCATAGGTAACACCGATCGCTAATAGTTGGTTTTTTTTAGCCCCGATCGCATCATGGGAGCGATCGCCAACCATCACTGTTTTAGCAGGCTTCAAGTTTGCAGTGAGGAGAATATGGCGAATTAGTTCTCCTTTGTCACTGCGAGTGCCATCCAATTCACTGCCATAAATGCCATCAAACAGAGAAGTCAGTTCAAAATGATCAATAATGCGCTTGGCAAACACATGGGGTTTTGACGTAGCAATGTAGGTTTGATAACCTGCGGCGCGAATGATTTTTAGAGTCTCAGGAATTTGTGGATACAGCACGTTCTCAAATAGACCAACTGTGGCAAAGCGATCGCGATAAAGGGTAATAGCGCGATCGATCTTTATTTGATCAGTAGTTTGTAGTAGTTTGGCAAAACTAGCTGTCAACGGTGGACCAATGCACCAAAGAAGTTGATCGGTTTCTGGTGCATCGTAGTCAAGTTGCTTGAGTGCATATTGAATGCAAGTAGTAATCCCAATTTTGGGATCGGTTAAAGTTCCATCAAGATCGAATAATACTGTATCCATATGTTGCCATTTTGTGGTTACACTTGACCACAGGGTAAATAAACTATAAAACAACTTCCCACACCTAATTCACTGATTACTTCTATTTTGCCACCATGCAGTTCCACAATTTGTTTGACAAAAGCTAGCCCCATCCCCATCCCACCATGTCTACGGATGAGGCTAGTATCAACCTGACTGAATGGTTCAAATACTTGGTTAAGGTTGTCTGGCGAAATACCGATACCTGTATCGGTAATGACAATCCGAATCAAAGATTTCCGTCCAATTTGATATTCATGGGTTATTTCCAGAGTAACATGACCATTCTCTGGAGTGAATTTGATTGCGTTTTCAAGCAAATTCACCAAAGCCTTAAAAATACGTCGTTCATCTAATAGTAGAAATGGAAGATCTTCTTGGATTTTCACTTCAAGATTAATATTCTTTTTGATAGCGTCCTTTTTGGTCTGTTCTATAACCACTTGACAAGTTGAATCGATAGACATTAGCCCAAGCTGTAAGTTAAATTGTCCAGCTTCTAACATTGATAAATCGATGATATTATTAATCAGTTTCAATAGATTGTTGCCACTGCTATTAATAGCTTGTAAAGCCTCTAATTGCTCGACATTAATCGAGCCAAGCATCTCTTTCTTTAAACATTCTGAGAAGCCTAAAATTGCATTCAGGGGATTTCGGATTTCATCTCTAATAATCGAAAGGAA
>JAYUSC010000253.1:0-4266 GCA_043755885.1 Pseudanabaena sp.
TCCCTTATTGTCTTGCTTCAACATTCACAAATGAATTGTCACACATATCAAAACCTACAGATTCTCCAGCCTCCAAGACTCCATCCCCCAACAATGTCCATAGAGAATACTTATAAATTTTACCTTGGCTGTTACGACGATTGACATTTACATCCGTTACGGCTCTACTAGTAGAGTTCGTCGCTATGTAAGTCACACAGCTAGGTCTGGATGATTGTCTGGTTGCGATTGGCAAATAAACAATGGCAGCTTGAGCTTGAGCAATGGTTTGAACTTGAACAGTTTGAACTGGCAGACTTAGAAATAAATCAAACATTGTTTTTAGAATATTTTTTTGAAATTGATCGTAAATATTCCCCCTCTAGAAAATAATATTAACTTTATTTTGGTAAAAAAACTAGGTACATGTGATTTGATTGTGCTTTATGACGAAAAAATCATGTATTGCATGATTTTCTGCTTTATTTTATGGACACTTCGGGATGGGCTTCGGCGATCGCCTCAACTTTGCCAGAACCATTCACGCCGCGAATTGTGTCAAAAGTACCCTTGATAAAACCTGCGATCGGTACAGCTACCAATAAACCTAGTACTCCATTTAACTTAAAGCCAATATCAAGGGAAATCAGCATCCAGACAGGGTTTAGTCCTGTTAATTGACCGACAATACGCGGTCCCAGTACATTCTCGACAATTTGAATAATGGCAACTGCGACTAGTAAAACCTTCACTCCCAGCCAGAAATTCTGTAGAGCAATCAATAGGCTAACGGTGATGATCGTGCTAGAGCCGCCAAGAGGAATTAAACTCGCAATCCCAATCCCGAAGCCAAAAAGCTGGGCAAGGGGAACCCCCAAGATTAACATGGCTGTAGTTTGCGAAACACCAAGGATTGTCGCTAAAGTCACCTGTCCAACAATAAAGCGCTCAAAATTGCGGGGCAGTAAATTGCGAACTTGATCATTCCATTTCTGGGGTAGCCAACTTAGCAAACCATTCCACAGAAATGAGCCGCGTATGACCAGAAAAATCGAAAATATCAAGGTCAAAAAGATATTGACCAGACTACCGATCGCACCGAAGACGATATTAAAAAGCTGACTGGTTAGCGATCGCAAAACTCCCGTCAACTTTTCGATCAGTTGATTGAAGGTGCTACTAATGTCAATCGGTAATTGCTGTGCGATCGCCCAAGTCTCAAAAATTTGCAACTGTTGCTGTCCCGACTTAATCCATTCAGGTAGACGAACGATGAGTTCATTTGCCTGCGCCAAAATCAAAGGCACTAGAAAAATCGCCAATGTTCCTAACACCATAAAAAATACGAGAATTACTAATCCCGCCGCAATGCCCCGATCTACCTTCAGTTTAGTCAAGAAGCGGATCGGATAATCTAGCAAAAACGAAATTACTGTCGCTGTGATCAGGATACTGACTAATGGTTGCAATTCTCGACCGAGCAATAGCAATAACCACCCGTTCAGAAAAATTAACGGGAAAGTCAAGCCCAGTGAAAACCAACGAGGCAACTTATTGAGGGTCTCAAGCATACAAAACAATATGACGCGCTAGGTATCTACTTAAAATTGTGCGCTAAAAGTGTTGGTTAAAACACAAATCCACTAAAAGTTTCCACAAAGCTTAGCCAAAAGACAAGTGGCGGCGCGAAGCGCCGCCACTTGTTTATCCTAGATAAGCCTGACGCACTCTTTCATCAACCAATAAATCCGCTGCTTGCCCTGCGATCGTAATTACTCCAGACTCCATCACATAGCCACGATTGGCATGTTGCAAAGCTAAGGTGGCATTTTGTTCAACCAATAAAATCGTGACTCCATCTTGATTGAGGGCCACAATAGTTTTAAAGATTTCTTTCACAATTTGCGGTGCTAGTCCTAAACTAGGCTCATCAAGCAATAACAACTGAGGACGACTCATCACCGCCCTTGCGATCGCCAGCATTTGCTGTTCACCACCACTGAGGGTTCCTGCGAGTTGATCGCGACGTTCACCGAGTCTCGGAAAAATCTGAAATTGCTTTTCGATATCAGCTTTAATCCCCCAGCGATCGCTTCGCAAAAAAGCACCTAGCTCCAAATTATCCAGCACCGTTTGTTTTGCTAATACGCGCCGCCCTTCTGGACTATGGGCAATCCCAATTTTGACTATTTGATCTGGTCGTAGATTCGTAACATTTTTACCGTTGTAAATAATCTGTCCCGAATGTGGTGAGACAAGGCGAGAAATCGTGCGTAAAGTGGTCGTCTTACCTGCTCCATTGGAGCCAATCAAGGTCACGATCTCGCTTTGATTGACCGTTAAACTAATATCTTGTAACGCCTGAATGCCGCCATAGTTAACACTAAGGTTATTAATCTCTAACACTTAATCTCATCTCCCAAATTTTCTGTCCAAACCAATAAAAAAGCACCCCTGATGGGGTACTTTTTTATTAAGCTTGCCAGTTTACCCAGTCTTGAGGCTTCAAGAAAGTTTCATAAAGTTCTGATTCGGGAGTATTTGGCTCAGGATGATAGTCGTAGTCCCAACGCACTAGCGGTGGTAAAGACATCAAAATTGATTCAGTGCGTCCGTTGGTTTGCAGACCGAAAATAGTCCCGCGATCATAGACAAGGTTAAACTCAACATAGCGTCCACGACGGTAGAGTTGCCATTGTTTTTCGCGATCGCCATATTCCATATTGCGACGACGATTTGCGATCGGGAGATAGGATGGTAGAAAAGAATTACCGCAGCTATTGACAAAGGCGAAAATCTCTTCCCAAGTGCGCGGTACATCACCGACTTCATCACTCATGACTTGAGCGGTTGTGGAGTCATTACTATTTTTGTAAAGCCCATCTTCGCCATTTTGGTAATCAAAGAAAATACCGCCGACACCGCGAGTTTCACCGCGATGCTTGAGATAAAAGTAATCGTCGCACCACTGTTTGAAGACAGGATAATAATTAGGATTATGGCGATCGCAAGTATCTTTGAGTGTGCTGTGCAAATGCTTGGCATCTTCGCCAAAGCCATAGTAAGGAGTTAGGTCAAGTCCGCCACCAAACCACCAAATTGGACCTGCTTCAAAATAACGGTAGTTGAAATGCACTGTTGGTGCGTAAGGGTTCTTAGGATGCAACACCATCGATGTCCCAGTTGCGTAGAATGTTTCGCCTTCAACTTCTGGATGATGGCGCAAAATGGTGGGCGGTAACTGAGAGCCAAACACCTCAGAAAAATTTACGCCGCCCTTATCAAAATAATCCCCATCAGTAATTACCCTAGATCGCCCACCGCCACCTTCAGGACGTTCCCACTGATCTTGCTTAAACGTCGCTTTGCCGTCTAGCTCTTCTAAACCTTGGCAAACTTTGTCTTGCAAGCCCTGCATGAACTGTTTCACGCGAGTCTTAGAATCAACAGGAACTTTGAGTAAAACCTTACTAGGGGCGACAGGGGCAATGGTCATAATCGTTTCGTATTAGTTTTCAGAGGTTGGACTTAAAAATTTTTATAAGCACTTATCACTTTTAAATACTTTACATTTAGTCTGCGTTGACTGGAGCAAATGTAAAGCATTGTGTAGAAAAATATTGCGATCGCAAACTCATGTCATAAAGTCAGCGCTTCGCGCTGACTTTATGAACATCCCAATTATGCTAGATCTGCCAGAGCAACTTTTAACTTTACAAACACCACGATTGATTCTTCGCAAACTGGAGCTATCTGATGCTGAAGATATTTTTGCTTATGCCAGTAATCCACAAGTAGCCACTTACACTTCATGGGCGGCGCATCAGTCAATTGATGAGACTTACAAATATTTAAACGATTTTGTCTTCGAGTTGTATCGTTCTGGTCAAGGCATGGATTGGGGAATCGTCGAAAAAGCAAGCGGTAAGTTAATTGGAACTTGCGGTTTATATACCATGTCCGAACATCGACGCGGAACGTTAGGCTATGCCTTAAATAGAGATTATTGGGGACAAGGATTGATGACTGAGGTGGCTAAAGCTGCGATCGCATTCGGCTTGCATGTGATGCAATTGCAACGAATTCAGGCAATTTGCGATGTGGATCATATCGCTTCAGCGCGGGTCTTAGAAAAAGTGGGAATGCAATTTGAAGGGATTTTGCATAATTACGTTTTCTATAAAGAGAGACCGTGGAATGTGAAGATGTATGCGATCGTGCGATCGCATACATCTTCTTCCTTAGATTTATTTAATCTAAAACTTTAAACTCCCAACCCCAATTTCT
>JAYUSC010000254.1:0-4263 GCA_043755885.1 Pseudanabaena sp.
GGCGCGAAGCGCCGCAAATCCCTTTTGGGTTTTAGAGCGATATAATGGCATAGCTGCTCATTGCTATTTGGATAACTCATGCATCGTATTGCTACTATCGCAGGAGGCTGGAATCAGTCCACCGACAGCGTTGTTTTTGTTGATCAGCAACCTGCACCGATCGTGATCATCACGGCTGCGGATACGGATATCCAAACCCTCGCAGCGGCGACGGCGAAATTGCCTGAAGATTTCCCGCAAATCCGTGTGGTGAACGTTTTGCAGTTGCAGCAACAAATTGCGATCGATACCTATGCTGAAGAGGTCTTGGCAAGTGCCAAGGTGATCATCGTGCGATTGATTGGGGGGCAATCCTATTGGAGTTATGGATTGGAAGTAGTTAAGGAAACGATCGCAAATACGGGTGCGATTTTAATCGTGTTACCAGGAGATGAGCGTCCTGACCCAAATTTGACTAGTCATTCGACAACGACGCTAACTTTGGTCAATCAGGCTTGGCAATATTTCATCGAGGCGGGAGTTGAGAACTACTCCAATTTATTGAAATTTGTTGCTGCTGAATTTCTGGGTTTTGGAACAGTTTATGAAATTCCTCAACCAGTGCCACGTATAGGCATATATGAGACCCTCACCCCCCAACCCCCTCTCCCTAAGGGAGAGGAGGGGCGAATAGTGATTCTTTTTTATCGCGCTCATTATTTGTCGGGGAATACGGCTGCGATCGCAACTTTATGTGAAGCCCTCACTGAGCGCAATCTTAAAGTTCTGCCGATCTATGTTTCATCATTAAAAGAGCTTGATGTCCAAGCCGAATTAATTCGCTATTGTTTGCCAGAATCTGGGCAAACAGTTGATGTGATTTTGAATACGACTAGCTTCTCTTTGGCGAGTCTCAAAGCTGACTCACCCCAAGTTGATCTTTGGGAGACGCTGAATGTCCCCGTTTTTCAAGTGATTTTTAGTGGTGGACTTCGCAAAACATGGGCAAATGGTACACAAGGGTTAACGCCCCGCGACATGGCGATGAATGTGGTCTTACCTGAAGTTGATGGCAGGATTATTACGAGGGCGGTTTCATTTAAAGCTTTGCAAGGACAAAATTCGGCTTTACAAACGGAAGTATTGACCTATGAGCCTGTGCGATCGCGAATTAATTTTGTGGCGGATTTAGCCGCGAAATGGGTGAAGCTCAAGCATACAGATATCTGCGATCGCAAAGTTGCCCTCATCCTCGCCAACTATCCCAATCGCGATGGTAGATTAGCGAATGGAGTCGGGTTAGATACACCTGCTAGTTGTTTAGAGATTCTCAAAGCTTTGCGAAGTGAAGGCTATAGCGTCGGTGAGATTCCTGAAACTAGCGATGAGTTGATGAAATTATTAACTACTGGCGTAACTAATGATCGCGAATCCTTTGGTGTGCGTCAGGTTTATCAATCGTTAACCTTAAGCGATTATCAAAATTATTTCCAGAATTTGCCTGAACCTGTCCAGAACGGGATTATTACAAGATGGAATCAGCCCAAACAAGAATTTGCGATCGCAGGGATGCAATTTGGCAATATTTTTGTCGGCATTCAGCCATCACGCGGCTATGACCTCGATCCGACGCTCAATTATCATGCGCCAGATTTGGAACCGACCCATGACTATATGGCTTTCTATCATTGGGTTCGCGACAAGTTTAGCGCCCATGCGATCGCCCATGTCGGTAAGCATGGCAATTTAGAATGGCTCCCTGGCAAAAGCGTAGCGCTATCAGAAAATTGTTATCCTGAAGCCGCATTTGGCGCGATGCCACATTTCTATCCATTTATTGTTAATGACCCTGGGGAAGGCTCTCAAGCAAAAAGGCGATCGCAAGCAGTGATTCTCGATCATCTCACGCCGCCAATGACTCGTGCTGAGTTGTATGGCGGTTTGCAGCAATTAGAAGGCTTGATCGATGAGTATTACGAAGCAGAAACCCTTGATCCTTCACGTTTGGGGATGATTCGCGATCGCTTGACGGCTTTAATCAAACAGGAAAATCTGCATCAAGATTTGGGGATTTCCCTCGATCGTCTAGAAGATTCTTTAAATACGATTCTCACAACGGCGGATGGTTATCTTTGCGAAATTAAGGAAGCTCAAATTCGGGATGGGCTACATATTTTCGGGCAATGTCCAGAAGGGCGGCAGTTACGGGATCTTGTCGTTGCGATCGCCAGAAATCCTAATGCTAATCGCATGGGATTGACTAGAGCGATCGCACAGGATTGGGGTTTAGATTTTGATCCATTGACAGCAGATTTAGGCGAGTTACTTGCGTCAAGTTCTCATCCACGCCTAGCCAATTGTCGGATTATTGGTGATGCTGTGGAAGTACTTGAGGAGTATGCATCTGAGTTAGTGGATGCCCTCATCCCCCAACCCCTTCTCCCGCAGGAGAAGGGGAGTAAGAGTCTTGCTCCCTCTCCTGCGGGAGAGGGCTGGGGTGAGGGTCTTTCTATTCAAAAAGAACTAACATGGATTTGCGATCGCCTTCTCCCATCCCTCTATAAAACTAGCCAAGAAATCACTAATCTCCTGCGCGGATTAAATGGCGAGTATATTGCTAGCGGTGCATCAGGAGCGCCGACTAGAGGCAGACCAGAAGTGTTACCCACAGGACGCAATTTCTACTCTGTGGATATTCGCGCCGTACCAACGGAAACCGCTTGGGATATTGGGCGTAAGGCTGCGGATGTGCTGATCGAAACCTACACGCAAGAACATGGTGAATATCCGCAAACTTTGGGGCTATCGATTTGGGGAACATCGACAATGCGAACTGGTGGCGATGATCTTGCCGAAGCACTGGCTCTAATTGGTGTGCAGCCAGTTTGGGATGGCGTATCGCGACGTGTGATTGATTTTGAGATTTTGCCCCTATCAATTTTGGGTCGTCCTCGCATTGATGTGACCTTGCGGATTTCAGGATTCTTTAGAGATGCTTTTCCCAATCTGATCGATCTATTTGATAGCGCCGTGAATGCCGTAGCAAATCTCGATGAGCCCGCCGATCAAAATCCTTTAGCCGCGCAAGTTCAAAAAGAATCAGCG
Organism: Pseudanabaena sp.; assembly: GCA_043755885.1. Classification (GTDB taxonomy): domain Bacteria; phylum Cyanobacteriota; class Cyanobacteriia; order Pseudanabaenales; family Pseudanabaenaceae; genus Pseudanabaena. The sequence continues at coordinate 3,085 of JAYUSC010000254.1, forward strand.
CGATGGCAAGCTGAAGGATTGACTTTAGAACAAGCAGAAGAGCGATCGCGCTATCGGGTATTTGGCTCGAAACCAAGTGCCTATGGTGCTGGTCTACAAGGCTTGATCGAGTCACAAAACTGGGAAAGCGAACAAGATTTAGCCAGAGCCTATATCAATTGGAGCGCCTACGCCTATACTAGCAAATCCGAAGGAAAATCTGCTCCTGAAGCCTTTAATCAACGACTAGGCAATATGCAAATCGTATTGCAAAATCAAGATAATCGCGAGCATGACATTCTCGATTCCGATGATTATTATCAGTTTCAGGGCGGGATGACGGCAGCGATTTCATCTATTTCTGGCCATGCTCCAGAGGTATACTTTGGTGATAATTCACGCACGACTCAGCCGAAGGTTCGTAAACTGAGCGAAGAGATTGCGCGGGTTTATCGATCGCGTGTGGTTAATCCTAAATGGATCGCAGGAGCAATCCGTCACGGCTATAAAGGCGCATTCGAGATGTCGGCAACTCTCGATTATCTGTTTGCCTATGATGCAACTACCAATTGCGTTTCGGACTTCATGTATGAAGGTGTAGCTGAGGCATATATTTTTAATCGAGAAGTACGCGAGTTTGTGGAAAAGAGCAATCCTTGGGCTTTGCGAGATATGTCGGAGCGCTTGCTAGAAGCAAATCAGCGCGGAATGTGGCAGGATGTGACCGCAGAGATGATTGATAAATTAAAGGCGATCGCAAATGAAGCTGAGGGTACGATCGAATCGCAAACGTAACTTACATGATTGACACTCTCAGTCACTTCAGCGCTAAGAATGTCAACTCTTCCGCTTCCTGCAAATACTCTGCAACTGCTTGCAAATCTGCTAAGCCTCAGTTTAGGCGATCGCGCATTGCATCCCACATTCCGCTCGTAATGGAAGGGTAAAACAATAAGCGAAAGGTAAGTTGAAAGCCAAAAAAGAGCCAAGGAAAATTAAGACTATTTGATGTATCAGACTGCTCACTTGGCAAGGTTGAAGTATTGATCATGATTGTTTCGAGGAAAGTACACGCGATTAAAAACCTAGCCCTTTAGCTCTGAGGTGAGATCTAAAAATTTAAGACCAAATTTAGCTTAGGGACTTTCAAGAAATAATAAAACCCAAAAATGTTGCGGCGGGCTACGCCCGCCGTAACAT
>JAYUSC010000255.1:0-10262 GCA_043755885.1 Pseudanabaena sp.
GGGGGGGGCCCCCCCCCCCCGCCACATCTACCCAAAACCCAGTAAATTCGTTAGCATTGCGTAAGTCCTAATCAATATATTAATTCTGGGATTAAGACCATGGAACTGGAAGATTTTTTTGCTTTAGTACATCCTGCGATCGCAATTATTGTGGTGTTTCCCTTGATTGGCATGGTCGTCAATCGCGCTTGGTTAGTGCGCCAGCGCCGTCTGCAAATCATCGATGGCGAGAAAAGCAAGATTCCCCCAATCGTGGGATCTGAACATGTTGCGATCGGTAATTGGCTAAGCATCTCCGTCGTCGGTGTGGCGATATTGGGTATCGCTTACCCGATTTTTTCCAAATTTCTCAAAAATGATGTCTTCTCCAAAGATTCTTTACGAGCTTTTACTGTAGTAGCCTTTTTTATCGCCACAACAGCTTCATTCACATTTTTATTTAAAGCAAAAGCCAAAATGTGGCGCAATATTTTTGCAGTTTTAACATCAGTTGGCTTAATTGTATTAGGAGCGCAGCCAGAGGTATTTCGACGCGATGATGAATGGTTCTTTTCCCATTATTACTATGGTATTGCAGCGGCGATATTGATGATTATTTCGGTTGCGATTACGCAAAATATCTATAAGGATAAACAAAATCGCTGGCGGAATATCCATATTATTCTTAACTGTTTTGCATTACTTCTCTTTATCGGACAGGGAATGACTGGCTCTAGAGATTTATTGTCAATTCCTTATACTTGGCAAAAAGAATATCTTCGTCCTTGTAATTCTAAAACCAGAACCTGCCCAAAATCCACCGCCTTTGATTCGCCAATTCAATTAAATCGTGCTTAAAAAGCAAAAAAGGGCGCTTTGCGCCCCTTTTGCTTTTAGACTTCGCCTGTATATTTCAGCACAACCACACTTAACGGCGGCGCAGTCACATCGACGGAATAGGGCTTGCCATGACTGCCGTAATCATCGGCATATTTACCGCCCAGATTGCCGACACCACTGCCACCGTAGATTTGTGCATCGCTATTGAGAACTTCTTTGTAGAAGCCTCTCTCAGGAACACCAACACGATAGTTGTGATGAACAACAGGCGTAAAGTTGCAGACTACCAACACAAACTCACCATCTAGCCCCTTACGCAAGAAAGAGATGACTGAGTTTTGAGTGTCATTACATTCAATCCATTCAAATCCATCTTGAGTGAAATCTTGAGTGTAAAGCTCAGGCAGCGATCGCAAAAGTTTGTTCAGATCGCTGACGTATTTTTGCAAAGTCTTGTGACCTGGATATTGCAACAGATGCCATTCCAAATCGCCCCAAACATTCCATTCCGCCCATTGTCCAAATTCCATGCCCATAAACATGGTCTTCTTACCTGGGTGGGTGAACATATAGCCATAGAGACAGCGCAAGTTGGCAAACTTCTGCCATTCATCACCAGGCATCTTGCCAATCATCGGACTCTTACCATGCACCACTTCATCATGGGAGAGTGCCAGCATGAAGTTTTCGCTGAAGGCGTACCAAATGCTGAAGGTGAGATAGTTGTTGTTATGTCCACGGAAATATGGATCGAGCTTGAAGTAGTCGAGCATGTCATGCATCCAGCCCATATTCCATTTCAGGTTGAAGCCTAAACCACCTGAATAAGCGGGCCATGTCACCATCGGCCAAGAGGTAGACTCTTCTGCGATCGATAAAGCACCTGGGTAATAAGTAAACAGAATGCTATGCAAATGACGGAATAGCTCGATCGCTTCGAGGCTTTCGCGACCGCCGTACTCGTTGGCAAGCCATGTCCCAGGGTCGCGGTTATAATCGCGATAGATCATCGAAGCAACCGCATCAACCCGAATTCCGTCGATGTGATATTTGTCGAACCAGAACAGCACATTGGCAATCAAGAAATTCTTAACTTCACTACGCTTGTAGTTAAAAATCTTGGTTCCCCATTCCTTATGCTCACCAATGCGAACATCTTCTGGTTCATAAAGAAATGTGCCATCAAAGAAGGATAAACCATGTCCATCTTTAGGGAAGTGGGCGGGAACCCAATCAACAAGGATGCCAATATCGTTTTGGTGGCACTTATCGATGAAGTACATCAAATCTTGAGGTGTGCCATAACGTGACGTGGCGGCATAGTAGCCCGTCACTTGATAGCCCCATGAGCCGTCAAAGGGATGCTCAGCTACGGGCATCATTTCGATATGGGTATAGCCCATCTCCTTGACGTAGGGGATCAAGTCTTCGGCGAGTTCGCGATAGGTGAGAAATCTTGCACCTGGTTTGAGGTCGGCGGCGGATACGCTCTGATAGCCACTAGCGGGAGGTGTTGCTGCCGAGGCGTGCATCCATGAGCCAAGATGCATTTCATAGACAGAGATTGGCTTTTTGAGCGGATCTTCAGTGCGTCGCTTTTCTAGCCATGCTTGATCATCCCATTCGTAGGTACTTAGGTCGGTGACAATTGAGGCGGTTTTCGGACGCACTTCCTGAAAATATCCATAGGGATCGGATTTTTCGTAGATATGTCCTTCAGGACTCTTAATTTCGTATTTGTAAACTGTACCAACTACTAATTCAGGAATAAATAGATCCCAAATGCCTGTATTACCTCTACGCATCTGGTGCTTGCGTCCGTCCCAGCTATTAAAGTCGCCGATCAGCGAGACGTTCCGCGCATTAGGAGCCCAAACGGCAAAATAAACGCCACTTACACCGTCAATGGTGGCAAGGTGTGCGCCCATCTTTTCGTAAATCTGATAATGCGTGCCTTCACCAAATAGGTAAGCGTCAAATTCGGTCAGTAATGGCGATTTGAAATAATAAGGATCATGAATTAGGCGATCGCTATCTCCTGACTTAATTCTAAACTGGTAATTAAACAGGTGGGGCGCGTCACTGATCACACATTCAAAAAAGTGAGGATGATGCACCGAATACATCGGATATTCTTTGTTTTGTTCGGGATTAACTACATATACCGCTTCTGCTTCGGGTAGATAAGCTCTAACCACCCATACCGACTTACCTTCTTGCTCAATTTCATGGGGACCAAGCACTGTAAAGGGGTCGTGGTGTTGATTCCACACAATGCGATCGATTTGCTCGGTGGGGAGGGTTGGGATCATATCTCTTTTAGTAAACGCACATATTTAAATTACTGCATATTATTCACCAAATCACAGCGTGTAATCTAAAGTAAAGACTGGTGAATATTTTCGTTTATATTTTATGTGTATCGAATATAAAATTGAGATGTTTTTTTAGAGACTTTGCGGTTGCAGGATCAACACCTTGAATTCTCGCGCCTTTAAACTCATTACAACGATAGCAAGAAGCCGCTAAATTTTCACGCTGATCGCCGCCGCCTAACGATTTAGGAATGATATGATCGATAACCAATGACATACCGATTAGCCGACTAGAAGTGAGACAGTACTCACAGCGATGCTCAGCTTCAGAAATAACTTGTTGGCGAATAGCCTTTGCGATAGATGACATTATACTTCTGGTGGTAACTCATCTAGAGTTGGGATTGGGTATCCGCGCCACCGTAAGATTGCCCATGCATGAGCTTTGGTCAACATCATCCGATCAACTGTCATTCCTAAATCTTGGAGTTCTCGATATTCCGTCTCAGAAAGTTCAGACTGTTGATTTTTTTCAAGCAAAAACTGGTGACGATCACTATGGATATCTGACACTTGACGATGAGAAATTTCTAATAATTGATTGACTGTTAATAATTGCATTTTAGATAGCTGAGCTTGCATTTCTAGTGGCAAGTTCTCGACCGTGGGTGGCAAATTACCTGTAATACTTTGTAGAGCTAATGATTCTAAAGGTTGAGCAGTTAGCTTGGCAATGCGCGTCAACTGTTGAAAAAGTGGCTCAGGCAATTCTAATGTCAGTTTTTGCATAACTTTTTTAGTGATGGCTTAATCTATATTAGCGATATTGCCGATCGCTAAATCAAAAAATCAATAGATCCTTTTAGACAAAATCTGCGATCGCAAATCCATCACTCCATAAACTGCGATCGCGTTGAAAAATGGTAGAATTATCCGAAAGTTTCAGCAGTTATCATGAACGATCGCGATCGCACAAGTATTCAGGCGTTTTTAGCTAAATGGCAAGGCTCACAGGGAAATGAGCGGGCTAATTATCAGACTTTTTTTGATGATTTGTGTGGGGCGTTGGGGGTAGAGCGTCCGATTCCGAAGGGGACTGTAAAGGGTGATCCATTTTGTTTTGATAAGGAGATTACAGTTCTTCATAAAGATCGTAAAGAAACTTCCAATTTTATTGATTTCCATAAAGAGGGGCATTTTGTAATCGAGGCGAAGCAGGGGAGTAATACTTCTAAGCAAAGTACGCCGAGGCGAGGGACAGATGGATATTTGCGGATGATGGAGAAGGCTTTCTATCAAGCTCAGAGCTATACGTTGTTTTTAGCCAACAAGCCTCCGTTTTTGATGACTTGCGATATTGGTTCGCACTTTGAGCTATGGATGAGCTTTAGTGGTAATTATGGTGGCTATGGGGCGCGGGAAGTAATTGCGCTTGAGCGCCTGCTTGATGAGAAGATTTTCGATCGCTTTGTGGCGATTTTTAGTGATCCGCAAAGTCTGAATCCTGAGAAGTATCGGGCGCGGGTGACGCGAGAGGTGGCAGGGACTTTGGCGAAGTTGGCGAAGTGGCTAGAGGAGCAGGGCAAGGAACCGCAGGAGGTGGCGAATTTTTTGATGCGCTGCATTTTTACGATGTTTGCGGAGGATGTGCGGTTGTTGCAGGGGGAGATTTTTACTAAAAATTTAAAGGGGCGTTGGATTCCTGAACCGAGCCGATTTAAGCCTGAGATTGAGAAGCTTTGGAAGAAGATGAATACGGGCGGTGAGTTCGATTTTGATGTGATTCCGCAGTTTAATGGGAGTTTCTTTGCGAATGCGATCGCATTTGATTTGCCGAGGGAGCAGCTAGAGGTGTTGTATGAGGCGGCGCAAAAGGATTGGCGCGAGGTGGAGCCTGCGATTTTTGGGACTTTGTTGGAACGGGCTTTAGAGAAGAAGGAGCGCAGTCGGTTGGGGGCGCATTATACGCCGCGATCGTATGTGGAGCGGTTGGTGCGTCCTGTGGTGATGGAACCTTTGCGGGAGGAGTGGCTTTTGGTTGAGACGGAGGTTAATCGGCTTTTGGTGCTAAAGAATAGTCAGGAGGAACCAACGAAGGTGCAAAGAGATAAGGCGGAGGTGGAGATTCGGGCGTTTTTGGAGCGTTTGCAAGGGGTGCGGATTCTTGATCCTGCTTGTGGTTCGGGCAATTTCTTGTATGTGACGTTGGATTTGATCAAGACGTTGGAGCAGGAGGTGCAGATGCGGTTGTTGGATGTGTTGGGGAAGGTGACGACGGATTTGTTGGAGGAGTTCGATCCACGTTTGGCGGGGCGGAAGCAGGTGAATCCTTCGCAGTTTTTGGGTATTGAGATTAATCCAAGGGCGGCGGCGATCGCGGAGTTAGTAATCTGGATTGGTTATTTGCAGTGGCATTTTAAGCGCTATGGCACTACGCCGCCGCCTGAGCCGATCTTGCAGGATTTCGATAATATCGAGTTTCGGGATGCGGTGTTGGCTTATGATGGGCGGGAGCTTGATGTTGATGCGAAGACGGGTAAGGTGCGGAGTCGTTGGGGTGGGCGGACGATGAGGCATCCTGTGACGGGTGAGGATGTGCCTGATCCTTCGGATCAGGTTCCCATCTATCGCTACATTAATCCGCGTCCTGCGGTGTGGCAAGAGGCTGATTACATTGTTTCTAATCCTCCTTTTATTGGGAATGCGAGAATGAGGGATAGATTAGGTGATGGATATACGGAAACTTTACGCAAGGTTTATCCAGATGTGCCTGATACTGTTGATTTTGTGATGTATTGGTGGCATAAAGCAGCAGAATCATTGCATTCTAATCATCTTAAAAGATTTGGTGTTATTACAACTAATACTATTCGGCAAACTTGGCAAAGAGGAGTAATTGATTATCACCTAAATCATAGAAAGCCTATTCGTCTAATCTTTGCTATATCAGATCATCCTTGGGTCGATGATGGCGCAGCAGTTAGAACTGCAATGACTGCCGCAGAGCTAGATAAATTTAGTATTAGAGAAATCTCTCGGTTTGGTCAAGTTATTAGTGAAAAATTTACCGAGTTTCCAGAAGATAATGCCAGTAGTCTTCAAATATGCTGGAGAAGTGTTGGAAAGATTTTTAGCAATCTTCAAGTAGGAGTGGATTTAGGGAGTTGTACAAGTTTGCAAAGTAATAATGTTTTGGCTGGTAGAGGTGTCTGCTTACACGGAGCGGGATTTATACTGAGTCCAGAGGAAATGCAAGAATGGGGAAGAAACTATATTGATGGAATTGTTAAAAAATATAGTAACGGGAAAGATATTGTCAGGAACTCTAAGCAAGGATATGTAATTGATTTTTTCGGACTAAATGAGCAAGAAATTACCCATTATCCAGAACCTTATCAAAAGGTTTTAGAACAAGTAAAACCAGAACGCGATATCAATAAGCGTGACACAAGAAGAAAAAATTGGTGGTTGTTTGGAGAGCTTATGCCTAAAACTCGTTACTCAATAAGCAATATTCAACGTTATATTGCTACACCTGAAACAACTAAACATAGAGTATTTACTTTTTTGGATAGGTCAATACTTCCTGATAATGCCCTGATAGTAATAGCACTGGACGATTCATACTTTTTAGGAGTTCTATGTAGCAGTATTCATAATGTTTGGGCTTTGGCATCAGGAGGAGATTTAGGAGGCAATACACCGCGCTATAACAAAACTCGTTGCTTCGATCCTTTCCCTTTCCCAGATGCAACATTAGAACAAAAAGAAAAAATTCGACAACTAGGCGAAAGACTCGATCGCCATCGCAAACAAGTCCAAGCCCAACATCCCGAAATCACGATTACAGGAATGTATAACCTCCTCGAAAAACTCCGCAAAGGCGAAAACTTCACCGACAAAGACAGAGAATACAACAACAAAGCCCTAGTCTCTACCCTCAAACAAATCCACGACGAACTAGACAACGCCGTTCTAGAAGCCTACGGATGGGAAGACTTGAAGTACCCCCCTCAGTCCCCCCTTGAAAGGGGGGAGGCTCTAGATCTTAGTTCTCCCTCTTCGCAAGGGGGAGTTAGAGGGGGTTTCTTACCTCAAAGCGAAGAGATTTACCCCCCTCAGTCCCCCCTTGAAAGGGGGGAAGCCATAGATCTTAGTTCTCCCCCTTTGCAAGGGGGAGTTAGAGGGGGTTTTGATATTACCGAAATCATCCTTGATCGCCTAGTCAGCCTCAACGCCCAACGCGCCGAAGAAGAACGCAACGGACTCATACGCTGGCTGCGTCCCGAATACCAAGCACCCAACGAAGTCCGCACCCAAACTGTTATGGAAGGTGTTACTGAGAGTGAAGAAATTGCGATCGCACCCGCCGAAGTCAAAACCTTTCCCAAACAACCCAAAGATCAACTCGCCGCCATTCGCGACCTGCTCCGCACCAGCAACAACCCTTGGACGATCGCCCAAATTGCCGCCCAATTTAAAAACGGCAGCAAAAATAAAAGCGCAATTTCAGAAAATCTAGAGCGCTTAGAATGGTTCGGCATTTTGTACTGCTATGAAGACGGACAAATCAGATACTGGCAAAACATCGAAACCCAGCAAGCAGGTTAAATTTTGTAAAATGCGATCGCAATTAGTTTCTAAATTTCCAAGCCCTAATCAACAAAGTCCCCACCGTAATCACCCCACATAAAATCGTCAAAATCCAATTCTTAGGAGTCCAGTCCACTGCGCCGAGATAATTAGAACCGATCGCAATTGTATGAATTGACGCAAGCACCAAAGCGGGAACTGAGAGCAAATGCAAATAGCGCCAAGCTTTACCTAGTTTTTTTGCCATCCAATCAGAACTGGTGAGGGCTGCGGGAGTCATTAATGCGATCGCGATCGCACCTAGCCAGATTGAGATTTGGTGCTGCGGAATCATGAAGGATAAAGCATCGAAGTTCCATTGGAAAGTATGCTCGATTTTATGGAAGGTATGGGCAAGGGAGAGAACAAATGCACCAACACCGATCGCTCTTCGGTAGGTCATTAATGCTGACCAAGATTTAAAAATGTGGCTGAGAGGACGAGCGGCGAGAGCAAGCATTAGCAAAATCAAACCTGCATGTCCTGTGTAATCCACCATGTCGCTAGTGCGTAATAGCGTTAAGATGCCGATCGTGAGAGTAATCCAGCCACCCATCCTAAATAGCTGACTACGGCGATCGCGACTTAATAAACCTGCAAAAACACCGATACCCAACATTGATGGTAAAGTTCCCAATCCAAATGCCAACATCGTCAGCGCACCCTGCGTCATGTCGCTAGTTTCCGCCGCCTTGAGCTGAGCGGTGTAGAGAAATCCGCAGGGAATTAAGCCCCATGTCATGCCCAATAAAGCGGGTGTCAATGGATGGGAATGCAGCGACAATTTCATCATCGCATTGCTAAGTCGTTGATGTAGTCCCACTTGAGCCATCGGATTGAGAAAAGGAATGTTTGGCAAACCTTCGGGCTTAATCTGGACAATTCCCATCCATACCAATAGAATACCTGTCAAAATTGCTAGCCACCGCCGTAGATCGCTCTCTAAACCTGCGAACTGTCCACTCGCAACCAGTACCGACCCGATCGCACCAATCGCCCCGCCTGCGATCGCATAGCTAAAAATCCTACCAATATTTAGTAATGCGTGAAAATACAGATGCTGTTGCCAACTTTTGGGACTGCTTTCTTTGCCAGAAAGCGAAAAAGCGACGGTTAAGGGGCCACACATGCCCACACAATGACCGAAACTCCCTAAAAATCCTAAAGCAGCAACAAGCAGTAAATCTAACATTCTTTATTTATAGCGCTTTGCGCTCAATTATTGTTAAAAGTGTTGCTTCGCAACACTTTTAACATCTCAACCTATTTGCCCACATTCGTCGTGAAAGTCAATTCAAACGGCTGAAAATCTTCGCTATCTCTAGCTGAACCGCTCAACTTAAGTTCATATCGACCGACTTGAGGAAATGTGACTTCCATACTCGGTAATCCCAAATAGCGCTCAATAATTGCCAAAGGATTAGCAACTGTAAATTTGATATTGCGATCGCTTAGCGATCGCAATTCTAGACGACAATTACATTTGGCGTAAGGGATGATCTCGCCGCCGCGTTTGGTGAGCGCGATCCAAATTCTAGATTTTTTACCAGCAATCGGGCGATCGTTTGGCTCGATATGAATTGTGCCACCAACTTCTTGAGAGGTTTTCACTTCATGGGCGATCGCAACATTATTGATGATCATCACAAGTGTGACAACAGCTAGTAAAACAGCAACCTTAGTGGAACAGTTCATGTTTTTAGCCTTTAGCCCAGTCTTTGCCAGCTTGCTCAAGCACGTAGTTAGCAACTAAATTAATTTCGTCAGCACTGAGTTTTTTGCCAAAGGCAGGCATGGCTCCTTTGCCCTTCGCAACTTGCAAGGAAATTGCCTCAACTGTATTTTTGCCATACTTTTCCAATGCATCTGTTTTCAAAGTTTTGGCTGCGACGACGTTATTTTTGCCACCTGCATGGCATTGAGCGCAGTTATTATTAAAGAGTTTTGCGCCTGCGGAGACTTCCGCAAAAGCTGGCTGCCCAAAAGCAAGACTCACCAACATAGTTAAGGCGATCGCAAGAATAGAAAAAATGCGTTTCATAGTTATGTATTCCTTAGATATTCACGAAAAATAAGGGCAAAGCTATAGCTGATGCCCTACGCGGCTTAGCCGCAAAGTCGAGTTGAATTTTAGTCTGGGTATATGATGACGGTATTTGCTCTAGTAGTCAAAAGACAGCCTGTCAAACAAGAAACTTTAAGTCTTACCCAAAATCAGAGTTGCAGCGCTTCGCTCCGCAACTCTGATTTTGGGTATAGTAATCACTATGCTGCAATTTATTGACACACTCTTGCGATCGTTACCAAATTGGTTTTACCAGCTCGAACAATGGGCTAATGCTTTGGTGAATAGCCAACTCAACCAAGCCTCATGGACAAGTGTGGGCGTAGTCTTTTTGGCGGGGCTTGTTACCAGTCTCACCCCTTGCACCCTGTCGATGTTACCGCTCACGATTGGCTACATTGGTGGCTATGAGTCCAAAAGCACATGGAAGT
>JAYUSC010000256.1:0-10261 GCA_043755885.1 Pseudanabaena sp.
CCAGCCTGCGGCTGGCTTTAAAAAAACCAATTTTGATAATGATAATTTCTAGTAGAGGCAATCTAACAATTGCCTCTACTGCTTTGATGGGCGCGAATCTGCTAAAATCAACAATGTGAGGACTCAGGAGTTACATGGCTGGATATACGCTGATTTTAGCGATTTTGATCTTAGGAGGCATAATCGCAACTTTAGGCGATCGCATTGGCACTAAGGTTGGAAAAGCGCGACTGAGTATATTCAAGTTGAGACCGCGTGACACCGCCACAGTCGTCACGATCGCCACAGGTGGAATGATCTCCGCCTCAACCTTGGGGATTTTATTGCTATTAAGTGGGCAGTTACGGGATGGGCTATTTCGCCTCGAAAGTATTCGCTCAGAGCTATCTAGTAGCCAAGAACAAAAGCAAAAAATCGAAACCGAGCTAAAAGCCGCAAAAACTGAACAAGAAAAAGCGCAACAACGTTTAGGGGAAATTAATAAGTCGTTAGTTCAAGCTTTGCGAAAACAGTCAGAGACACAGGCTTTGTTACAGTCAGTCGAAAGCAAATTTGAAAAAGCTGACGAACAATTGCAAAAAGCCTCGCAGCAGGAAGCCGATTTGCGCGATCGCATCCAGAGTTTGAGTGCAGAGCAAGAGAGTCTCCAAGCTGAAAGTAAGCAGCTTCGGAATGAAAAAGAACGAATTTCTACTGAATTAGCCAGTATTTCTCGCGATCGCGAAACTCTAAAACAAAGAGTCGATGAATCAGCGCAGCGCTTAGTAGAAATCGAAAAACAACGGGTAGCTCTTGGCTCTGAAGTTGCATCTCTAGAATCCGCCCGTGAGCAATTACTGATCAGCCTTGAAGCATTACGTAAAGGCAACGTTGCCATTTTTGCCGACCAAATTTTATCGATTGGGGTTGTCCGCCCAAATCTGAGCCAAGCTGAGTTGCGTAAGGCAAGTACCCAACTACTACAACAAGCCGAGCGCAATGCCCGTGAACTGCTAGATTTCCTACCCGATCAAGCCCCACAAGAACCAGTCATTAAAATTACAGAAGCACAAATCGAAGGATTGCTAAATCGGATTAAAGATGGACAAAGTTATGTGATCCGTGTTCTTTCGGCGGGTAATTTTTTAAAGCGCGAAACCAGAATTGCGATCGCCGCCGATGTCACCCTCAACCGTCAAATATTTGCCGCTGGCACTGAAATTGCCTCCTTGCAATTTACCCCTGACCTATCAGCACAGGCACTTGCGTCGAGAATTGAGCAACTATTTTTATTAGTTAGTTTTCGCGCTCGTCGTGAGGGAGTTTTAGCTAACCCACTTACAGGCAAAGTCGGCAATTTCCCGCCTGACGCTTTGGGTGAGCTATTTAAAGTCGTGAGCGAACTTAAGTCACCTTACGAAATTAAGGCTGTCGCTAAGGAAGCAATTTTTCCTGCGAGTTCGCTGATTTTAGAGCTAGTAATTCGTCAAAATGGCATTGAAATCGCTCGGTTTAGCTAGTAACTAACTCTTGGATTTTGAGTTGGTTTTCCATGTGCGACTCTCACAATTTAAAAAGGTTGAGAATTGTTAACTTTTCTCTTCCAAAATAAGTAACAAACTTCAACCAGCATTGATGTACTCATCGCGATCGCCGCCGCCATTGTCCCATTCATTTTTTGCTGAACGAAAATATAGGCTATTAGCAATAAAGTCCCAGTACATAACCATGTCACTAAATTCACTTGCCCTGTTTTACCATCGCTAATAAATAGCCCTTGGATAGCATTTTGCAAAGCGACTAAAAAGGGAATACCTGTACATAACAGCAACGCGCTTTTCATGTTTTGAGCAAGAATCCGATCGCCACCAATAAAAGATTGGATAATCTGTTCTCCAAGTGGTGAAATGCTAATACCTAGAAGGAGTAGCGAGCAGCTTGCCCCGATGATACTGGCAAAAATCAATAACTTTTGTTCAGAAACTTGATGTCGATATTTGATCACAATCTGCTGTACCATTCGCGTTGAATTGGCAATGACCAAAACCAGTCCCCAAGCCGATGTCCAAGCAGCGATCGCCACCATCGCATCTTGTGCTTGAACGAGAATGCCGATCAGCAAAGCCCGTCCGCCCCAAACCACCAACATTGAATTAGCTAAAGGAAGGTAAAATCGTCCAATTTCGCGCAAATTCTTGGGCGAATTTCGGGGCGAATTTGGCGATAGTTCGGGTGTTTGCGGTGGCTTGACTGCACCTGATTTATAGGCGCTCCATGTTACAAATACAGCTTCTACCAATACACCGATCATCAGCGCTACACCTGCCAAAACTGTACCTGAAATCTTTAACCAAAAGCCCACCCCTAAAACAACCGCTAATGTCATTAATCGCGCAAAACTGGCTTTGGCAATCTCTTTCGCTTGACCGTGATAAATCAATAATCCTTGGAAATAACGCCGCCATGCGATGAGAAATGGCCAGCCTCCCATAATTAACAAAATCTGCTGCACCTCTGGCGCTAAAGACTTTGGCATATTTAGCAATCGGACACCAATCAGCTCAAAACCCAATGACGAACCAACAAAGAGCAGTAAAATTGTTAGCCCAATTCCCATCAGCAACGTGAATCGCCATAGAGCTTTTCTCGAAGCTTGATCTGCGGCTAGAGCATTTGCAGCGTGCAAGATGCTGATAATCGGGCTTTCAAAAAAAACTGCCAAAGACTTGGCAATACCAAGAGCTGCTAAATTCCCCTGTGCATTGGGTAAGTGAGCTAGGGTACTGGTTATCGCGGGATCGCCACAAGCCATCGTCACATCGCTGAGCGATAGTGGTAAAAACTCTCGCCATAAATCCCATAAACTGACTTTGCTATGGTTTGAAGATAAACTAATTTTTTCCTCTTTCAATAATTTCACACAGGACTCCGATTCATCAAACTCAATGGTACAGAATTCAGTTGATCAATTTCATTTATGAGTGATTGTTCTTGCAAAAGGTCTATTCCTTGTTGATTCAGCCAATCGTGGCTATATATTGTCTCCAAATAGCGATCGCCGCGATCGGGATTGAGCAGTAACATCGTTTGGGGTTTTGTGAAATTCAAACTATCGGCTAAAGCGGCGGCAACAATGGCTCCAGTGGAAGAACCTAGCAGCAGCCCTTCCTTTTTTGCTAAAGCATGACATACCGAAAAGGCAAGGCGATCGCTGACGCTATAAGCCGCATCTAAGACTTGAGGATCGAAATTCGGTGGCACAAAAGATAATCCAAGCCCTGTCATTTTGTAAGGATGGCGCGGTGTGCCGAAAATTGCTGAGCCAGCTACATCCACACCAATGATGCGAGTTTTTGGGTAATGCTGCTTGAAGTATTGACCAATACCACCCAGTTGTCCAGCAGTACTCACACCGATCGCGATCGCGTCAGGTGCGCCATGAAAGGCTTTCTCAATTTCACGCGCTGTCCATAGGGCATGAGCTTGGGGGTTACTAGGATTTTTGTGTTGGCAAGGATACCAAGCCCCTGAAATTGTGGTGGCTAATTCTAGGGCTTTTTGCATTCGCGCTTTCTGCATCGATCCATTTGCATCGGCTTCACTTAAAGGAACTTCGACTAATTCGGCTCCGTAAGCGATCAACATTCGCCGAATTGTGGGAGATGTTTTGGCATCAACGACAATCAATACCCGATAGCCTTTAAGCGCTCCTAACATGGCTAGCCCAATTCCAAAATTGCCTGAGCTAGACTCCACAATCGTGCCACCTGCTTGCAATAATCCTTGTTCTTCGGCTTCTCTGATCAAATAAACCGCATTTTTCTCTTTAATGCTGCCCCCTGGGTTACAAGATTCTAATTTTAAGTATAAGGAATGCATTTGACATTGCGGATGTATGCGATTTAACCGCACAATTGGGACATTCCCGATCGCTTCTGTAATATCCGAACACAGGGGTATTTCTTGGATAGATGGAACTAACTTTGAAGAAATGAGACACTGGGAAGAGATCAGCATATATTGAATCTTAAATTCGTGTGTTTCAAAACTTTCCATTAGGTTGCCACACAGTCGATGAAATTTGGGTGAAACGATTAATATAATCGCTACCATGCCTTAAAAAAATCAGGACTTACGCAAAAAGACTTGAAACCGTTATTCTAACGTAGGGTTAATTCGTGAATTGCCCCTACGTTTGGTTATTTTGTGTAAGTCCTAAAAATATGCGAATTTTGCTTGTAGAAGATGAAATAGACTTAGGCACAGCCATCAAGCAAGTCCTAGTCAGCGAAAAATATGTCGTGGATTGGGTAACTGATGGCGCTCAAGCTTGGTGCTATCTAGAAAATCAATGGACAGACTATTCTGTGGCGATTTTTGATTTGCTACTGCCCAGACTGTCAGGGATAGAGCTATGTAAAAAACTGCGATCGCACCAAAATCCATTACCTGTTCTCATGCTCACGGCTCTAGGACAACCAGAAAATCGGATCGCAGGGCTGGACGCAGGAGCCGATGACTATTTGGTGAAGCCGTTTGTAATGGAAGAACTTTTAGCAAGGTTACGCGCATTGCTAAGGCGATCGCCCAATTTACAACCACAAACTCTCACAGTTGGTAAATTTTCTCTGGATTATGCTAATAACGCGCTATTAGTACTGGAATCTGATCAAACATCACAGGTCATTCCCTTAACTACTAAAGAATTTCAGATCCTCACCTATCTCATGCAAAATAGCGATCGCATTATTTCAGGCAGCAAAATCCGCAATCAACTTTGGGATCTCAATGAAGAACCAGTTAGCAATGTGGTCGCCGCCCAAATGCGTCTATTGCGGCGTAAATTAGCTAGTCATGGCTGTGAATGCCCAATTGAGACGATTCCTAGTCAAGGCTACCGATTTAATACGCAATCTAATACGCAATTTAATACGCAGCCATGAATACTTCCCAATTATTTCGCCGCAGTCGAACTCGTCTTGCGCTTTGGTATGCGGGGGTGATGGCGGTGATTTTGAGTCTGTCTGGATTTAGTATGTATCGCTTTCTGATTCAGTCTAACTGGGAAGCAATGGAACGGGAAATAGAATCGATCGCAGGGACATTACATGACAGTTTAGAGCCAATGTTACCTACTTCAGAAGATCCAACTGTAATTTTAATGCGCATTTTGCCAGAACTTTGTTTGGTAGAACAGCCTTGTAATATTAGCCCCACGCTGATTCAAAGACATTCAACTGGAATTAGCGATCGCAACACATACTATATTCGCCTGTTCAATAATCAAGGCAAACTCCTCGCCTTTTCGCCTAGTCAAATCACCGAAGAACTACCTCAAAGTTTAGTCGCTGAGCCTTGGCAAACATTTGAAAGTGCTAAAGGTATTCGCTTTCACCAGTTCACAATTACCTTGCACAGCCACGATCTAAAGAATCCGCGTCATCAACATAGCCGTCAATTATCTTGGGGATACTTACAACTTGGGCGCACCTTAGAACCTTTTGATGCGGAAGTAAAGCGAATCAAACTAATTTTGGCAATTGGTTTTCCGATCGCTCTGATCTTAATTGCAATTTCTAGCTGGTGGCTCTCCAAATTGGCAATGCAGCCCATCTATCAGTCCTATCAGCAACAGAAACAATTTACCGCCAATGCTGCCCATGAATTGCGATCGCCTCTAGCCAGTCTCCTCGCTACTGTCGAAGCGACCTTGAGAGTTCCACAATCGAATCCCGAAGATACGCAAACTATGCTCTACAAAGTGGAAAAGCAGGGACGACGCTTGAGTCATTTGATTACAGATTTACTCTTTTTGACTAGCCTTGAGCAAAATTCATCCAAAAAGCATTTGCAGCGATGTTGCTTAAATGATTTGATTAGCGATTTGACTGAAGAATTTTTAGAACTAGCCGCAGCGTCTAATATCTATTTAACCAACCAAATCCCCGATCGCGAGATTTATGTTTTGGGAAATGAATCTCAGCTTTATCGCCTTGTTTCCAACTTAATTGCTAATGCGATTCAGTACACTCCTAACAATGGTCATGTGGAAATTAGCCTATCTCAAGAAGATCGCAACGCATCAATTACTGTAAAAGATACGGGGATCGGGATTGCCCCAGACGAACAGACTCGAATTTTTGATCGGTTTTACCGAATCGATAGCGATCGCTCTAGTAAAACTGGAGGAACTGGTTTGGGCTTAGCAATTGTGCAAGCGATCGCAAAAAAACATCAGGCAAATCTCAAAGTTACTAGTCAAATAGGCAAGGGCAGTGTCTTCGCTTTGGAATTAGCGATCGCAGCATATAAGTAGCAAAACCCCAAGAGAGAGTTGCGGCCCAAAGCACCGCAACTCTCTCTTGACTGGGAAGGGAGTAGCTATAGCTAAAAATTTGAGTAAAATACACCTATGGCAAAAATATCTCTGTGCGATCGCTGTAATTATTACTCTCACAGTCAATTTTTGGTCTGTGCAGTGCATCCCTATGGGCCAGAGTGGGGACATTGCTCAGATTTTGTCTCGGCAGAACTATGGGAACCCGACGATCCCCATAGTTATGATCCCGCGATGGAAGCAGAATATGGCTGGCATCCGATCTTTACAGGTAAATGTCCAGAATGCCGCACTCCCTTTTCGCGAATGCGGATACCACCAAAACAATGGCGTTGTAAGTGCTGTGGCTGGGAAGATGATCTGTAATCAAAATTTGCTTCGCAAATTTTGATTACTCCTTGCGATCGCTACTGTACACATCACGACCCCTGACATTGTTAATCGTATTCAACACCGCCGCCGAAGCCGCCATAATATCTCTCTCTTCACCGCCGAGATATAAACGCCCAAAGCTACCCACAGCCACAATTTCCAGAATATTAATTGAGGCAGCTTTTTCAGCTTCATTAGCCGCAAGAGCCGCATAAGCAGCGGGTTCCACTTCCATGATGTACAGAGTTTGCCCCGACAACAACATTTGACCACGCCGAAAGCGATTAATTAACTGGGTTTGATGCGCGTCAACATTGCGAATAATTTGACTAGATAGCAATCTTGGCTTAATCCGATCTTCTTCGGTTACGCCCAGCATCTCCAAAATAGCTCGACCTGCGGCTTGGGTCTCGCCTTGACTTGCCGAATGAATTTCTAATAACCCGTACAAACGCTCAACAATTTGCACACCTGGGCGGACTGAAGTTGACTTCAGGGCGACATCAGTAATGCGATTAATTTCAATACCTGGGGAAATCTCGATCCAGAGTGAGGTGTCACCTGGTAAGGGTAAAAATCCTTGTGCGATCGTTCCTAAATAAGCAGCATGTTGTTTTTGAAGATTGTCTAAGTAAACGTAGCTGCGTAAATCGATACCCAAAAAATTTTTCTCCCACGAGGCTTTTACTGGGTTTTAGTAGGTACCCAAGATGTAATTTTATCGCAATACCAACACAAAAGAGAGAGGACGCGAATCGTCCTCTCTCTTTTTTATAAACCAGCTTGAGCCTTAGCTACTACTTGACCATCTTTAAACTCAATGATTGCATTACTACCCTGCGAATTTTTCCAAGAATAAACCTGACCAATACTACTGCTTGAATTATTCTCGGCAATAACTTTGCCAGATGCCCCAAAAACTTTTTCCACCTGCTCAATAGTCATTCCTTTTTGAATGCGATTAAATTTTTCCAAGGTGATAACTTGTTCAAGCTCATTTGGATTCGCGATCGGCTCAACTGAAGCAGGATTAGCTTTGGGTGTAGCTTTAGTAGTAACAGCCGATGGTTGACCCGTCGGGCTAGGATTATTTTTTGCTGGAGCTATTGTGTTTTTTCCATCTTTATTCTCGATGGATAAATCACTAACTGGCGCTAAAGAGCTTGTCTCGGTTGGACTTCTAGCTACGATCGCCCTAACCGATGCGCCAATCCCCAACCCTAACAAGACAATCGATAGACCCACAAACGCCAACTGCCAATAATTACCTGAGGAATGCGCTTTTGACCGATTAGAGTCAGAAAGCATAAGCGATGAGCTAAACAGCCTCTCAATCTCATTATCCTTAATAAAATCAGATGCTAGTAAATGATTTTTTGCCTGACTATCCTTTGGAGCAATTTTCTTGATCGCTTGTTGTAAGACAGAATGCTTAGAAAGTTGCGGCTCTGGTGATCTCGTTTCTGTTTGCTGACAAGACTCCAACTCTGGATCTATGGCTGGAGACGCTGTCAGTGATGATTTTGGCATATCTAGCATAAATTGCTCCGTCCATAGTAGGCGCTGCTCTTGCATTTCTTGATCATTGCGCCAACAGTGAATCCTAAATTTAGCTACTGATTCTATATGCAAATTTTGAAGTTTGCTATGGACTAATGCCAGCAGTTTTTCTTTGTCAATGACAGAATCTGTCCGAATTTGGATCTCTAAACTACTATCGACAATATCTACGGCAATATTAAGCTGTTCAATGTCAAGGGGCTGTAACTCTTGACAAATAATTTCGGCGATCGCCTTTGGATCTCGTTGATGGGCAAGTTCGGCAATCGAAAGCATACTTGACTAATCATCCTAGGCTAACATTCAATACATTACACTTGCCGACTGAAAGCTGCGATCGGCTAAATTGCGTGAGTGTAACAAATATACATTATATATAGCCTGATTAGGACACAATCAAACCCCAAAGAGAGTTACGACACAAAGCGCCGTAACTCTCTTTGGGGTCCCAGGAAGTCGAGTATTCGACTTTTCGAGATTAATTCTCAAAACCTAAATCCTTCATGTGTTTCGCGACACATACAACTTAAGAAATTTCAGTCTTGTCCATCACAAACGAGTTGACACTCCTCAGCCTGAAGGCGTGAGGATTCTTGGACTCACTATAGCCTGTAGGACAAGTCCTAGCATGGTCTTACTTAGTGATGCCTAGTCTTGTAACTAGCTTCTCAAGCGTGAATTTCCGTATGCCCTGCGGTATTGAATATACTGTAATATAAAGCCGTGCTAGAAGCATGGGGTTTTAAACCCAATTTTCCGATAAATCCTGATAGGGTTAATTTGGAAACTGTAACTCAAATTTTTTGTAACCCAGAGAATTCATGAAAGTACTGGTAATTGGTGGCGATGGATATTGCGGATGGGCGACAGCTTTACATCTTGCCAATAAAGGATATGAAGTTGGTGTGCTAGATAGCTTAATCCGTCGGCATTGGGACAATGAGTTAGGTGTGGCGACGCTCACACCGATTGCATCTATCCAAGAGCGTATATATAAGTGGCAAGCTGTCTCTGGTCAAAAGATTGACTTGTTTATTGGTGATATCACTAATTATGAATTTTTACAGAATGCATTTCGCCGTTTTGAGCCTGATGCGCTCGTTCATTTTGGCGAACAACGCTCGGCTCCATTCTCGATGATCGATCGCGAACATGCTGTACTTACCCAAGTTAATAATGTCGTTGGCACGCTCAATTTACTTTATGCGATTAAAGAGCATAATCCTGACTGCCACCTAGTTAAGCTGGGAACGATGGGCGAGTATGGCACTCCCAATATCGATATCGAAGAAGGCTACATCACCATTGAGCATAACGGACGCAAAGACACGCTTCCTTATCCTAAGCAACCTGGAAGTTTTTATCACCTCAGCAAGGTTCACGATAGCCATAATATTCAGTTTGCTTGTAAAACATGGGGCTTGCGAGCAACCGATCTCAACCAAGGCGTAGTTTATGGTGTACTCACCGAAGAAACTGGCACTGACGAGTTACTGATTAATCGTCTTGATTATGATGGTGTATTTGGTACAGCCCTGAACCGTTTTTGTATCCAAGCGGCGATCGGGCATCCTTTGACTGTCTATGGTACGGGCGGACAAACTCGCAGTTTTCTGGATATTCGCGACACGGTGCGCTGTATTGAACTTGCGATCGCAACTCCTGCGGAAGCTGGCAAAATGCGCGTATTTAACCAATTTACAGAGCTTTTCTCGATCGGCGATCTTGCCTTGATGGTGCAGAAAGCTGGGCAAACTCTTGGGCTTAAAGTCGAAGTCCAAAATATTGACAATCCGCGAGTCGAGCTAGAAGAACATTATTTCAAGGCAAAAAATACCAACTTGCTTGATCTGGGCTTACAACCTCATTTTCTATCCGACGCTCTGATCGACTCCTTACTCAACTTTGCCGTCAAATATCGCGATCGCATCGACCAAAAGCAAATCTTGCCAAAAGTAAAATGGCGCGGATGATATAGCTGTCGCCAAACCCAAAAGAAAGTGGCGACGCAAA
>JAYUSC010000257.1:0-4253 GCA_043755885.1 Pseudanabaena sp.
TAGGTTTCTTCTTCTTGTCCGAATTAACGTAATTAACACGATTAACGCGATCGCTTTATTTTGCCTCTTGAAAGTAATGGTATAGATTTGCGATCGCAATATCAGGCGATTGTTTAACTACATCTGCTTTCAAAGCTTTTGCTATAATTGCTGAGTTTAGCGTTGATGCTGGCGAAAGATTTGTTGATGATTTCAATAAGAAATGTCGTAATTCAGCAGCTTTCCCTCATATTGGTCGTGTTTACATTAGCCTTCTTTGC
The DNA here is from genome assembly GCA_043755885.1 of Pseudanabaena sp. Classification (GTDB taxonomy): domain Bacteria; phylum Cyanobacteriota; class Cyanobacteriia; order Pseudanabaenales; family Pseudanabaenaceae; genus Pseudanabaena. Next base: position 261 of record JAYUSC010000257.1, read on the forward strand.
GCGGTATTCCTTTAAGTGGCTATGTCATCTTATATCGAGTGAATGAGAACTCCATAGAGATTGTCCGAGTGGTAAGTGGGTATAGAGATTTGGATTCTTTATTTACTGAAAATAATGATATAAATTAGCGATCGCCGTATCAGACAATTAAAAACGTAGGGGCAATCAATGAATTGCCCCTACGTTTCAGGGTTTTTCTTAACCCGCTTTTTCTTCTCGACTTTGAGCAATGGCGCACTTAGGGCTTCATAGAGGCTAAATAAGTACTCGATGCGGTTTAGTTCGCTAACGAAGGGTTGGGGACGGTAGCAAAGGTCTACGGCTTTGTCTAGGGTTTGATGCACTTTTACCAAGTCGGGCGGCATGGTGAGAGGATCGTAGAGATCGGCGAGGCTGGATTTAACCTCCCCCTGCCCCTCCTTGAAAGGAGGGGAGTAAGACTCCTTCTCTTGTTCCTTCATTGAGTAAGACTCCTTCTCTTGTTTCCCTCCTTTCAAGGAGGGGCTAGGGGAGGTGTATTTCTCGCGCACCGCCAAAACCACCTGTGCTGCCACCTCAACTTTTTGCTTTTGTTTGTCGCTGACATTTTCAGGAAATGGATAGTTGTTGTAAACGATTGTACTTGAATAATCAAAACGGCTTTCTAATCTTCCGCATACATATTTCATCCAAGTCATGTGCATTTCAGAAGTGAGAACACCAAATAAGTAAAGAGTCCCATTAGGAATAGTCTGTAACTTATTACTTGCAATTACGTCAGAGTTCAAAAATCCGATTGGGATATACTTGCGTCTTTCCGAAGAAACTTCAGGTACTCCAATGTAGTTACTTCTTGGTTGTCTATCAGTTTGAAATAAAGCAGGAAAATCTGCCCATTTCCGTGTATTTTTATCGACACTTTTCTCTCTGAATGCTCTGACAGATTGCATTTTGCTTAGGACAGATGGCATAGAACGTAATTCACTAGGCAAAACACCATGCAACCATAAGCAATAGCGAGGATTTCCATTGATTAACTCATTTGAACCAATGTATTCCTTTATATATTTCTTGGTAACGCTTTCTCTTATCACCAGATCTTCAGCTTGATCTTTAGTGAGTATGAGGAATCCACCATCTGCGGGTTTACTTCCATTTTTCATTTCAGGAACATTACAAATTGGAGTAGTTCTCTTTAATATAATTAAGTCATTCCCTTCAGCTAAATACGGATTAATATTTCTAACCTTTCTCTCTGTTGGTTCGCTTTTAATATCGACATACTCAAAAAGCCTCTTGTTATCAACATCCTGTAACCCGAAGCCAATAATCACGCAATGCACAGCCGCATTACCTTTAGCCTCATTACTCCAGCTAAAAGTCCGATGAGCAAAATGAACTTTAATCTTGTATCGGTTGTAAAGCTCTTGCCAGAGAATCCCAACTTGCTCACCTTGCGAAATTGAACTTGTACTAACAAAAGCGCATTTGACCTCCCCTAGCCCCTCCTTGGAAGGAGGGGAACAAGAATTTAGATATTGAGACGCTTTCAAGTACCAAGCACAAACATAATCTAATACACCAGCCCCATTCACCCCAGCAAAAATCATCTCCATATCCGACTTCTGCTCAGCGTTTTGCAAATGCTTACCCACAAAAGGTGGATTGCCCAAAATATAGTCAAATGCCACCCCGCTGCCCCCCTTCTCTTGTCCCCCTCCTTGTAAGGAGGGGCTAGGGGAGGTTCTTAAATGTTCCCTAACATCCTCCAGCACCCCCTCCAAATTCTCGAAAATCAAATTATTGGCATACCGCAACACCCTAATTCCAACACTCGACAAAAATCCATCTCTAATCGCATCATATTCCCTACCATTTTTCGTAAAATGTTGCCCACCATCCAACTCGATCGCCAAATTAGCAATCGGACAAAAGAAATCCAAAATATAATTACCAATCGAATGCTGTCTTCTGAATTTATATCCATCCAACTGCTTACCCTGCAAAGCCTTCCACAAAGCCACCTCCGCAGGAGTCGCATTATTCCGCAACTCTCGCCGAAACTCCTTTTTACTACTAAGATTACTAATCGCCTTATAAGGAACTCGCTCTATTAACTCTTGTCCCCCGCCTAACTCTTGTCCCCCGCCTAACTCTTGTCCCCCTCCTTTCAAGGAGGGGCTAGGGGAGGTTCTTAATCTCTCGCCTTGCAAAGAAAAACTAGAAGAAGTTGTAGATGCTTTCGGAACCACCCCTAGCCCCTCCTTTGAAGGAGGGGAACAAGACTTCCAATCAATCCGCAACGAATTATCATGCACAATTCTCGCCGCCTTCTTCAAAGGTAACCGCACAAAATACTGCCCAAACTCATTACTGACCTTCACATTCATCTGATGATCGATCAACCACATCGCCACCTCAGCAACCCGCACCGCGAACTCATCATACTCAATCCCCGCAAACTGATCGACATCCACCTGAATAAACAACCGCACATCCAGAAAACTCTTGTGCTTCCTGTACAACTCCTTTAAAATCTCAAGCTCCAAATCTCGTAACTCCCGATAAGTGATAATCAAAAAATTGCCACAACCACAAGCAGGATCGAGAAAATGCAAATTTGCAATCTTTTGATGTAACTCCTCTAGCTTGCCCTTACTCCCCTTAGCTTTCTCAAACTCAACATACAAATCATCCAAAAAAAGCGGTCTAATCAACTTTTGAATATTCTTCTCAGACGTGTAATGCGCCCCCAAATTGCGCCGCTCCGTCTGATTCATCACCGCCTGAAACATCGACCCAAAAATTGCAGGAGAAATCTTACCCCAATCAAACGCACAAGCTTTTAACAACATCTCACGCATCTCGCGATCAAAAGCCGCAGGCTGCAAAGGCTCCGCAAATAGCTTCCCATTCACATAAGGAAACTGTGTCAGATTCTCATCTAAATTTTTTAATCGCCGATCAGGTGAAGTATTCAATACATGAAAAATCGAAGCAATGTGCATCGCCAAATCACTACCATCCTCCCTAGTATGGCGATCGACGTATTCCCAGAAAATCCCCTTATTAAAAATGCTCGTATCATCAGCAAACAGACAAAATAACAGCCGTACCAGATACACCTCTAAATCATGTCCATTATAGCCAATCTCCTTGAGGCGATCGTGCAGTTCTCCCATCAATTCGGCAGCTTTAATATTGACAGGATCTTCATCCTTATAAACCCGTTTCTCATATCCCGCCATAAAGCCGAATAGATGCACATGGCTTACAAAATTCTTTAGCTCAAACTCTGTACTAACATCCCTATCCAGATCATAGAGCCTGAATTTCTGGAAATCTGACACCAAAATATATTTTGGTAATTCATGCTCTTTTAGATTTGGGAAATAATCCTTAGCCTGTTGCGTAGCCTTGTCTAAGTCCTTGCCCCTAGACTTATGCTCCACCAAAATTGTCCCCTTCCATAGCAAATCAATAAAACCTTGCTTATTATCTGCCTTTTTAATCGGTAGCTCAAAACTCCCCACCCGCCGCCGTGAAATGCCAAACACATTAAAAAAGTCATTCCAAAAAGACTGCGATTCCGACTTCTCTGAAGTCTCACTTTCCCACTCTTTAGAAAAGGCGATCGCCTTTTGCTTAATCTCATTCCAACTTAGAGGCATATCTAGAGGCGTTACGGCATAATTTTAGCTAATTTTTATACTAGCATTTATTTCGTGAAATTACTTATACTAATGGTAAGCGCATCGGTTAGAGATTGAAGAGAGGCAACAACAGGAAAATTGCGATCGCATTCTGAACAATCCGCACAAACAAAAAAGCCCCTCCTTACGGAGAGGCTTTTTTGTTTTAAATCAATCTCGAAGATTAACCATTGATAGCAGGAGCAGCCATAGCTACAGGAGCAACATCAACAGCAGCCAAATCGAGAGGGAAGTTGTGAGCATTGCGCTCGTGCATTACTTCCATACCCAAGTTAGCGCGGTTGATTACGTCTGCCCAAGA
>JAYUSC010000258.1:0-10254 GCA_043755885.1 Pseudanabaena sp.
CATAGATTTAATTGTCAAGGTTCAGCTTTTTTGTACCGCTAGGTACTGGGTTTTTTATGTGGTTGATTACCCTTGCCACGAAATATAATATAACATAGACAAGGAGGTTAAAACCGCTGTTCGCTTACATCTCAGCGCTAAAGCGCAGAGTTTTTCGCTTATCGTATGTTTTTTATAAACGCTATGAAATCAACAATATGAAATCAACAATATGAAATCAACAATATTTAGAAATTGCGATAATCGTCACGTTGTTTCGGCAGCATGGCTTCATACTCATCTTCACGATCCACAACTCGTAATTGTGGATTGTCGATTTTCATTGATGGATGGAGATCTTGGACGTAGGCAATACCAAGAAAGTCATATTCAAGGCGCATATTATCTTGATCTAAATCTTGATTTATCTAGTCCCATTCAAAAACATGGTGGCAGACATCCTTTGCCAAATTTTGACAAACTTGCGGAAAAGCTTTCCCAAATGGGCGTAACTTCGGGTGAGACGATGGTGGTTGCCTATGATGACTCACGTTTTGGGTTTGCGGCAAGACTTTGGTGGTTATTGCGCTATATGGGACATGAGCAAGTAGCGGTTCTAGATGGTGGTTTTGCGGGATGGCAAGCTGAGAATTATGAGACTAGTTCCACGATTCCATCGGTTAGAGTTGGGAAGTTTATCCCTAATATCCAAACTGAATTGGTGGTAGACATTGAAACGGTGAAATCGCGTAAAGATTTGCCAGAAGTAGTTTTAATCGATTCGCGAGAATGCGATCGCTATCGGGGTGAGCGCGAACCGATTGACCCGATCGCAGGGCATATCGCAGGTGCTGTTAATTATCCTTGGATGGAAGTTACCAATGAGCAAGGTTTTGTAATGGAAAATCAATGCGATCGCTGGCAGGAAGTCAAAAATGCTCAAGAAGCGATCGTTTATTGCGGTTCGGGTGTAACGGCTTGCGTAAATTTGCTATCGCTAAAATTAGCAGGTATTGAGACTGGCAAGCTCTATGCAGGAAGCTGGAGTGATTGGTGTTCGTATTTATAGTTACGCAGTTATTCAAAACTCAATTAGTTTCTATGGCAGTCTCATGGATGCTTGCTATGTCAATGATGAGCTAATCACGCCTCAAGCTGGAGATTTCTACGGCGGCTGGATTACCGCAGATATTGTCGGACTATTCAAAGGCGAAGTCGGTACTTGGGGCTGGTAGATTATTGTGGCATTGTCGATGCTACTGAGAGATGGTATCCATATACCCAGTAATTTGCCAATTTCCTTAATGAAATAGTCTTCTTGATCAATCCAAAGTGTCTTCTCTTCGAGACGTAAATACTTCCAAATCATGCCTGTGGTCACCACACCATAAATAGGAAAGCTCTTGTCATATCGAGCATTAAATCTTTGAGCAGCAATCATTTCAGCGATACATTGCCCTAAGCAACCTTTAATATTTTCATTTTTCGCCTCGACAGCTATATGACATCGGTGTTAATCCTCGTTGCGCCAAATAAATTCTTTCTGATTATCGATAGATATTGCTTTCGCTGTAATTAGGCATTGATAAAGTCTCTCGTGACATAATAGAGGCAATCGATAGTGGAGATTTTAGCACTCGATCGCCAGTCAGCTTGTAGATTTTTAACGTAGGTCAGTGGTAACATAGGAATGAAATAGGTCTCTAGATTTTAATGATTGTTTGGTTTGGTTGCAAAGAAACGGAGAAGATTTGGCAAGGCTTGCGATCGCGTAAGCTACCATCAGATATCCAAGAAAGAGCTTTACGCAAATTACGTCAACTTGATGTGTCGGCTAATCTAGAAGATCTCCGCATACCACCTGCTAATCATCTAGAATCACTGGTTGGCGATCGCATTGGACAATACAGTATTCGCATTACGAAGCTGTGGCGACTCTGTTTTGTCTGGCAAAATGGAAATGCATATGATGTTGAGATTGTTGATTATCATTAGGAGCAAAGGCAATGGAAAATACTTTACTGCGTAATCCTCATGTTGGTGAAATCTTGCAATATGAGTTTTTAGAAGAGTTAGATATTAGTGCAAATAGTTTGGCTGAAAGTTTACGGCTACCATATTTGAGTATTCAGCAAATTATTCAAGGTAAGGCTCCGATGACTGCGGATGTAGATTTGCGCTTATGTCGCTATTTTGGGTTGTCAGATGGTTATTTTTTGCGGTTGCATTATGCCTATGAGTTGATGGAAGCAAAAAGGAATTTAGGCGATATATTGCATCAAATAGTCCCAATCACAGCATTAAATTAGATTGTCTAGCTTAATTAGATTTAAAATTTACCATAGTTTTCAATTTCTTTCTTCAACCGCCTCACCTGTTTCTCAAGATAACTGCATCTATCGTAAGTATACTTGGCAAGACACAAACCCAGAAAATCGCTTATGCGTGGAAGTATGGACGATTTAGGCGATCGCTTTGTGATGAGATTGGGGGCGATAGCTCTTTTGATGATGTTGTTTTGTTGAGATGAGATCGCTGCTGTGGTGGAAGTGTGGATATTGGTTGCGATCGCTGGGCTTATGCCCCTTGTTTTTATGTGATAACTTAGGTGTAGAAAATTTGATCAAACAAATCTGAATTTTATGAGTAATCCTGTAACGATTGAAGATATTTATAAGCTATTTCAAAATTCTCAAGAACTAGCGGAAAACCGTGCTGCTGAGTTTGATCGCCGCATGACTGAATCTAGAGCCGAAGCCGATCGCAGTATGGCAAAGCTAGAAAAAACAGTGGAAAGAACCACTAAAGCAGTTGAAGCACTCACAACAAGATGGGGCCGTTTCGTTGAGGAGTTAGTTGAGCCTGCGGTATTACGACTATTTCAAGAGAAAGGAATTGATGTAAAAGAAGTTTATCCGCGTGCAAGAACCAAGCGTCAAGGGTTCGCTATGGAGATTGATATTCTGGCTGTGGATGACACTGAACTGGTGTTAGTAGAATGTAAATCACGTTTATCAAAGGATGATGTGGATGAGTTTGTTGAGAAGTTAACGCGCTTTAAAGATGCTTTTCCTCATTATCGAAACTATCAAGCCTATGGTGCTGTCGCAGGAATTGAGATTAATGATGGGATAGATCGTTATGCGTATCGTCAAGGATTGTTGGTAATTAAGCCTTCGGGTGATGGTGTAGCGATCGCCAATGATGACGATTTTAGACCTGTTAGATGGTAGGAAAGTAAGGTTATTTGGTTTGTTGAGTTGATCGCTTTTTGATTGAGATTAGAGGCGATCGCAGTTTTGATGCTGTTGGCTATGTTGATTGCGATCGCTTGTGTGGTGAATGAGGAGGCAATTCATGAATTGCCTCCTGCGTCTTTTTGCGTAAGTTCTATTGTTGTTAGAACCAAGTGCGATCGCAAATAGCTGCTTGCATTTTACTAATCGCCTCATCCACGGAGATTGCACCAAGTTCGCCATGCTTGCGGCTGCGAATACTCAGAGTACCAGCTTCAACTTCTTTTGCACCGATGATCGCCATCACAGGCACTTTCTCCATCTCAGCTTTACGGATTTGCTTCGCCATGCGATCGCCGCTATGGTCTAGCTGTACGCGCAAACCTGCGGCTTTCATCTTCGTGACCACCTCTTCGGCATATGCCATTTGACCATCAGACACAGCGATCAAACGCGCTTGCATCGGTGCAAGCCAGAGCGGGAAATCACCAGCATAGTTCTCAATTAGCACACCGATAAAGCGTTCTAAGGAGCCGAACAAGGCGCGGTGGATCATGATCGGTTGATGACGTGCGCCATCTTCCCCGACATATTCCATATGAAAGCGATCGGGCAAATTGAAATCTAGCTGAATCGTCGAACATTGCCAACGGCGACCGATCGCATCTTCGATCTTGATGTCGATTTTTGGCCCATAGAAAGCACCGCCGCCTTCATCGACGACATAGTTCCAGCCCTTATGATTGAGAGCATCTTTCAGCGCGTTAGTAGACTTTTCCCAAATCTCATCAGAGCCGACATATTTCTCTGGACGGGTCGAGAGATTGATCTCATAGTTCTCAAATCCAAAGGTCGAGAGAATCAATTCTGCAAGATCAAGAACACCGATAATTTCCTGCTCAATTTGAGACTCAGTACAGAAGATATGAGCATCATCTTGGGTAAATCCGCGCACCCGCATCAAGCCATGCATGGTTCCAGAACGCTCGTAACGATAGACCGTGCCAAGCTCCGCATAGCGAATCGGGAACTCCTTATAAGAATGCAGCGTGTCTTTGTAAATCAACACATGGAACGGACAGTTCATCGGCTTAAGCTGATAAACTTGATGCTCCACTTCCATCGGCTGAAACATACTTTCGCGATAGAAGTCGTTATGTCCTGAGATCTTCCACAGGTCGAGATTTGCCATGTGGGGAGTAGTCACCGCCTCATAGCCATTCTGAGCGTGAGTATCCTTCCAGAAAGTCTCGATCGTGTTGCGGATAATCGCGCCGCGTGGATGCCAGAAAACTAGACCGCCACCAGCTTCTTCTTGAATGCTGAATAGTTGTAAATCTTTACCAATGGTACGGTGATCGCGACGTTTGGCTTCTTCGAGCATTGCGTGATAAGCCCCAAGCTGCTCAGGATTTTCCCAAGCCGTGCCGTAGATACGCTGAAGCATGGGATTCTTTTCGTCACCACGCCAATAGGCTCCTGCAATGCTCTCCAACGCGAAAGCTTCGGGATTAATATCGCCAGTACTATCAAGGTGAGGTCCCGCACACAAATCCCACCAAGGTTGTTTTTCAAACTTGGCTGGATCGCCGATAAAGTAGCGACTAATATTCTGCCCTTCAGGAATGGCGGCTAGCAACTCAATTTTGTAAGGCTCATTCAGTCTTTCGATCTCGGCAAGCATCTCAGGGCGGGGTAACTCCTGACGCACGAGGGGCTGATTCCACTTGATGATCCGCTTCATTTCTTTGGCGATCGCCTTGAGGTCACTGGGCGTAAAATGCTCAGCGCGATCAAAGTCGTAATAAAAGCCATTCTCAGTTGCAGGACCGATCGTCACCTTCGCATCGGGGTATAACTTTTGAACTGCCATTGCCATCACATGAGAGCAAGTGTGGCGAATTCGCGCTAGTTTTTCGGGATCGGCTTGCCGCAGGATATCACTAGGTTTAACTTCACTGGGCTGTACTGCAACTGCATCCATAACTTGATGTCGTGACCTTATTTATAAAAAACTACACTTAGAGCTTACTATCTTAACTTTTTTATCGGTTTATTTGAAATGACATTTTGGCAAATTTCATGGAGTTAAAGATATGAAGAAGCGATCGCATCTTGAATTTAGGGCTGCGATCGCAGTTTTCAAGACTTGAGATGAATGGTAAAGCTGAGATTGTTATATTGGAGGTAGTAACTTTGCCTATATAGCGATCGCCCTACAAGATCATGACTTTTGCTACCACCGCCTCACCCACTCATACTAACTTCAAGATTCGCGCCGATATTCTCGACCTGCAAGCTAGCCTTGTGCAATGGCGGAGAGACTTTCATCGCTTTCCTGAGCTTGGGTTTAAAGAAAAGAGGACATCTAATACGATCGCAGAAAAATTAATTGCGTGGGGCATCCCACATCAAACTGCGATCGCCGAAACTGGTATCGTCGCCACGATCGCAGGCACAAAAATAGGCAACAACAAAGTATTAGCAATCCGTGCAGATATGGATGCGCTACCGATTCAAGAAGAAAATATCGTTAGTTATAAATCTCAAATTGATAATGTGATGCACGCCTGTGGTCATGACGGGCATACTGCGATCGCGATCGGTACAGCCAAATATCTCTGGGAAAATCGCGATCGGTTTAGTGGCACTGTGAAAATAATTTTTCAGCCAGCCGAGGAGGGACCTGGAGGGGCAAAACCGATGATCGAGGCAGGGGTACTCGAAAACCCTAATGTTGATGCAGTGATAGGGTTACATCTTTGGAATAGCTTGCCACTTGGCACGGTCGGGGTGCGCGCGGGTGCATTGATGGCTGCGACCGAATACTTCCATTGCAAAATTATTGGGCGGGGTGGACATGGTGCGCTTCCACATCAAACGATTGATTCAATTTTAGTCGCAGCTCAAGTCGTCAATATGCTCCATACGATTGTCTCGCGCAATATCAGCCCCCTTGAGTCCGCTGTAATTAGCATCGGTGAATTTCACGCAGGTTCTGCAACCAATATCATTGCCGATTCGGCGCGACTCAGTGGCACAGTGAGATTCTTTAATCCTGAAGTTGGTGCAAAATTAGCCTTGCGTATAGAAGAAACGATCGCAGGAGTTTGTGCCGCGCATGGAGCTACTTATGAGTTGAAATATACCAAGCTCTATCCACCTGTGATTAATGATTTTGCGATCGCAGAATTAGTGCGCTCCGTCGCCGAAACTGTGATCGAAACTCCCGCAGGTATCGTTCCTGAATGCCAGACGATGGGCGGTGAAGATGTCTCGTTCTTTTTGGAAGCTGTCGCAGGATGTTACTTTTTCCTTGGTTCCGCAAATCCTGACAAGGGTTTAGCCTATCCTCACCATCACCCTCGCTTCAATTTTGATGAGACGGCTCTAGCGACTGGCGTAGAGATTTTTACACGTTGTGTTGAGAAGTTTTTGGGCTAGGATTTACAATATCGCGATCGCTTTGGAAATTTATAGGAGAGTTATGTGATGATTGCTCAACCACAATACATAAGTCAACAGGACGATCAACTCATCTTGTCGCCTGAAGAATATCTCATTTGGGAAAGTAAGCAGGACAGTAAATATGAATATGAAAACGGTAAAATTATTGCGATGACAGGTGGCACAGTTCCCCATAGCCAGATTCCACTTAATCTTGCTTCATTACTCCTTGCTCACCTGCGGGGTAAAGGTTGTAAGATCACCATCAATGATGCCAAAGTCTCTATGAGATCAGGAAAATATTATTATCCTGATGTGGTTGTTTCCTGTGATGAGCGCGATCGCTTCTCTCGTGATTTCTTACAGTACCCCACGCTCATAGCTGAAGTCCTATCACCCACAACCGAATCACGCGATCGCGGTATCAAGCAGCAAAACTATATGTTGATCGATACGCTGCAAACCTATATTCTGATTACGCCTGAGCATCCCAGAATTGAAATTTACCAAAGGCTTGATCGGGCTTGGGAATATCAATCGATTGCGATCGCGCAAACAAATTTCGACGAAGATGATCCGCAGATTCACATCACCAGTATCGATCTCCAGTTTCCGCTATCCGCGCTTTACGAAAACATCGATTTTCTTGATAGCGAGCCTTAAATTAATATGGATATCACCATACCTATAGACATATGTCTTTGACAAATTGGAATATTTTAGAACCAGTCGAACCGCCAACTTGGTTAAGTGAAAAAGTTGGTAAGTTTGCGGCGCAGTTACTTTGTCAGAGAGGCATCATTGAGCCTGAGCAAGTAGAGTCATTTTTAGATATCGCCGCCTATCAACCCACTACTGCATTCGCCTTTGGTGAAGAAATGGGACAGGCGATCGCCAGAATCGAGAAAGCCTATGCACAGGCAGAAACGATCGCAATTTGGGGGGATTTTGATGCGGATGGAATTACGGCGACATCGGTGTTGTGGGAAGGATTAGGACAGTTTTTTGCTCAAGGTGATCGCTTAGTTTTTTATATACCTGATCGTCTCAAAGAGTCCCATGGAATCTCGATTAGGGGCTTAGATGAGTTGCGATCGCAATGCAAATTCATCAGCCTAATCATTACCTGTGATACGGGTAGCACTAGTTTAGATGCATTAATCCATGCTCAGGATCTAGGAATTGATGTGATTGTCACCGATCACCATACTTTGCCCGATCAGCGCCCGCCAGTAGTCGCAATTATCAATCCGCGTTACTTGCCAAATCAGCATCCATTATTTAACTTGTCAGGTGTCGCTGTTGCCTATAAATTAATGGAAGCATTGTATGAAGCTCTACCCGAAATCCCCCAGCAGCCTTTAGAGGATTTGTTGGATTTAGTTGCGATCGGCTTAGTTGCCGATTTGGTGAAGCTGACAGGCGATTGTCGCTATCTTGCTCAAAAAGGAATAGAAGTATTGCGGCAAAAGAAACGCCTTGGGGTGCGAATGCTGTTGGAGCAATGTAAACGAGTCGGTGATCGCCCGATTGATATTAGCTTTGGGATTGCGCCACGCATTAATGCTGTGAGTAGAATTTGGGGCGATGTACGGAAATGTGTAGAATTGCTGACTACCCGCGATGAGAAGGTCTGCAAAGCGCTAATTGAACAGACAGAACTTGCGAATACACAGCGCAAGGCTTTACAAAAAAAGGTCTTTAAACAAGTTCAAGCCAAAATCGAACAACTTGATCTTTCGACGACAGGGTTAATTGTGCTAGCTGATCCGCAATGGTCGGTGGGTGTTTTGGGCTTAGTAGCGGGTCAAGTGGTTGCAGAGTATGGTCGTCCAACCATTCTCTGTACGATTGAAGATGGAATCGCTAAAGGCAGTGCGCGATCGCTAGAGGGCATTAATCTCTATGATTTACTCAAAGGTCAAGAACATCTATTGCTCAGCTTTGGCGGACATCCGCTTGCAGGTGGCTTAAGTTTTGAGCTTGAGAATTTGCAATTGCTCACTGAGTCTCTCGATCAGAAATTTTGGAGCCAGTATGGACAATTGCAAAGTAAGGCAATCAATATTGATTTGGAAGTAAATATCACCGATCTTAGTAAAGAATTATTTAATGAGTTTAAACAGTTAGAACCTTTTGGTATGGGTAATCCCTATCCAAAATTGTTAGTACGCGATTGCCAGTTTTCCGAGATATCGAATGCGAATATTCGTAATCAAAAGGGACAGAAAGTTGAATATATTAAAACAGAATTTACGCTTTGCGATCGCAATGGCAATCAGATTTTTGGCGACTGGTGGGGACATTATAGTTATGAGTTGCCTGACACAAGCTGCGATGTGGTGATTGAACTAGTCGATAATGCTTTTCGCCGCCGTTATGATGCGCGATTGCTGGATTTTCATGCTCAGAGTGCGCCTTTGAGTGCTGAGTTGCCATCTCTTGCAACTATCAAAAATCCTGATCTAAATCTCAAGATCATCGATTGGCGAGGGCGTGATCCGATCGACCTTGATCACCAGTCATCAGCAACTATCTGCGATCGCTGTCCTCAAAGTTGGCAAGATGTCAACAGGATCATCGATCGCGCCCATCAAGCTAATCAGGCTCTCGCTTTAGTTTATCCCAATCCTGAACAGATAAATGGCGCGATCGCATGGCAAACTTTAGTGGGCATAGTCAAATATCTTGGTCGCACAGGTCAAAAAATCTTGCGATCGCAACTAGTTGCAAAATTAGGAATTGACGATCAAGATGTTTTACAGATTGGATTTGAGGAGCTTGAGCAATATGGTTATGCTGTGACTGCGATCGCTGTTACATCCGATGCTGGAGATTCGATTATTCGTATAAGCTCTATTCCATCAACATATGATGGATTTACATCAGCAAACCAATTTATCCAAGCCGCGAATGAGTTAGCCTTCCAGCAACAATTTTTTGATCGCCAGTTGAAGAATTTGGTGACATAAAACCCGCTGTCCTGCCTTTTTTTAGTATTGGTTCAAAAACTCTCTAGCTACCTTTGCCTTTGGTTTTTAGCCAATCACTTAGGTCGGCGATCGTCTCTAGGTCAAATAATGCTTCGGCTAGATTTTCTAGCTGTTTTGCCGATAGTTTGTTTACCTTGCCCCGCAAACTTGGGCTAATCTGTCCAAACTTGCGATTGAGCAGCCGCAGTAGCATTGTAGCTTGTCCCTTGACCAGTCCGCGCTGCTCACCTAGCTTCAGACCTTTTTGTTCACCGCGCTGTTCGCCTTCTTCTCTTGCCTCTTGATATACACGGGTCTGCTTTAAATCACTGTATGTAAACATTGCTTCAATCTCCTGCCGACTCAGTTTCGGGAATTTATATACCAACACCGTCTCTATTAATTCTAATACCTGCTCTTGGATTTCGGGATCATTTTCCTGCTCAATTTTCTCGCCCAATCGTCTAGCCATAGCTACAGATTGACTTTCACTGGACAAGATTAGCTGAATAATTGCGATCGCAAAGGAGTCCGTCTCCCGATCTACGAAGTCTTCTAGGTAAACTCTTAGAATCCTCTGGCAATCAAGCATCTCCTGCACATGGCTTCTTGGCTCTGGC
>JAYUSC010000259.1:0-10251 GCA_043755885.1 Pseudanabaena sp.
TGAATTTTGTATGTCTTTTGAGTTATTTTTTACTGCGGGGCGTACCCAAAATATTGCGGCGGGCGTAGCCCGCCGCAATATTTTGGGTACGCCCCGCAGTAAAAAATAACTCAAAAGACATACAAAATTCAGATTAAGTTTGTTCTGAAACTTTAAGTTTTGTTTTCGGATTGTAACGACCGATTTCTTGTAAACTTAACTAAATAAATATGTAAAATTATAAAGTTTTACTGAATTGCAGCTAGCAACATAGTGGAGTGTAAACTGGCTTGGAAAACCATAAGGAAAAAATTCTAGTTGTAGACGACGAAGCAAGCATTCGTCGGATTCTGGAGACACGCCTGTCGATGATCGGTTACGAGGTCGTCACCGCCGCAGATGGCGAAGAAGCGATCGAAGTTTTTCATAAGGAGAATCCCGACTTGGTGGTTCTTGATGTCATGATGCCAAAGCTTGACGGCTACGGGGTATGTCAAGAGCTTCGGAAGGAATCTGATATTCCGATTATCATGCTGACCGCGTTAGGTGATGTCGCCGATCGCATTACGGGGCTTGAGTTAGGTGCAGATGACTACGTTGTCAAGCCTTTCTCACCAAAAGAATTAGAAGCAAGAATTCGTTCAGTGTTGCGACGTTTTGATCGCAATGGCACATCAGGCATCCCCAGTTCTGGTGTGATTCATATCAATACGATCAAGATTGATACTAACAAGCGCCAAGTCTATAAATCCGATGAGCGTATTCGCTTGACGGGGATGGAGTTTAGTTTGTTAGAGCTATTAGTCGGACGATCGGGTGAAGCTTTCTCAAGAGCTGAAATCTTGCAAGAGGTTTGGGGTTACACGCCAGAGCGCCATGTGGATACTCGCGTTGTCGATGTTCACATTTCGCGTCTACGGGCGAAGCTCGAAGAAGATCCTAGTAACCCTGAGTTAATCTTGACGGCGCGTGGCACAGGCTACCTATTCCAGCGCATCATTGATGGCTCAGAATCTAAACAATCTTAGAGCGATTTTCCTATGGAGCGGCTTTGCCGCTCCATAGGAAAATTGTTTTTTTTATTTCTGGAATTTTGCGATCGCAGAGTCATAAATTTTTGTCAGTCTTTGAGCATGTATAGCAAGGGTAAACTCTGAATGAAACAACTCATTGCCAGCGACACCGATCGCACGAGCTTTATCAAAATCATTAGACAAGTCCGTAATTGCGACAGCTAACTGTTGAGTATTATTCGGCTCAACCAAAATCCCTGTTTTTCCATCCTGAATATGTTCGGGAATGCCACCAGCGTTAGTGGCAATCACTGGGCGGAATCTTGCATAAGCTTCTAAAGTTACCAGCCCCGCAGGCTCTGGCCATACGCTAGGAAAAATTACAGCAAAACTTTGGCGGTAAAGATCTTCTAACTTCTCCTTTTGACACCAACCATGCCAAGTAATGCGATCGCTAATATTCAGTTTCTCAGCGAGTTGACGAACTTGTTGCCTCGCCCACCCTTCACCTGCAATATCAAGATGGATACTTGCATCTAATAGAGGCATCGTTTTCAATAACCAATCCAGCCCCTTTTCTGGCACAATCCTCCCTGCAAAAAAGATCCGCTGCTGATTATGTACGGATTGATCTAGAGGTAAATGGTTACTCTGAGGTGCAGCAATACCACATCTTAAGGTGAAGACCTGTGATGCAGGTAATCCATTTGTAATTAATTGCGATCGCACATAATCACTATTGGCGATCACCGTAATCCCTAATCTTTTGAGAGCGTTCAACGCACTATAGGATCGATCAAGATTGGAAATAATTTTTTGAGGTCGCCGACTGCCACAGCCATCGACCAAATGCCCCCAAGTACAGCCTAATAGTGACATTTTGCGATCGCAACTAGATCCATACTGCGGAAAATACTTAGAACCGCTAGGGCAGTAGGGATGATGATTATGAACCGTATAAATAGCAGGACATTGATCCTTTAGCTCTAAAACCATCTCGCCCTCATGCAGATGTAGCAACTTATATTGACTTTGATCAAGATTCTTTAAAGATAGAATAATCTCGTGGGCAAACATCTCTGGTAATTCCACCAAAAGTCCATCCACATAGGATTTCACCCCGCCACCAGAAGTTGCTAAATAGTTAGCGCAATGATGAACCATGTTCATGTTCGTAATACTCTAAAAATATATTTATTGACTTCAAATTGATGTTACGTGAAACCATCTGACCAAAGGCACAAGCAAAACACGCCACTTCTTGTCTTAGCCTCTCAAGGACGAGCTTAAATCTTCAAATATCAACTCTATCTTTTGAAAATTCTTTTGGGAATCGAACCTGTCTTCGACTACTTGCCTTGCGCTTTTTCCCATTTGTCGACCCAAGCTAGGGTTATCGATCAATAGTTGCAATCTATTAGCTAGTTCTTGGCGATCGCCAGGAGTAACAAGAAAACCAGTTACTCCTTCTTCAACAATTTCAGTTGTTTGAGTAAGCTTAGAGGCAATTACGGGTAATCCAGATGCCATTGCTTCAATAAAAACTATACCAAAAGCATCTCCATATGTTGGCATCACAAAGGCATCTGCTTGGCTATACAGCTCTTGCCACTCAGCGCTGTAAGCTTTTACATCAGTATATATACGAACATTTGGATGATCACATTTAACCGCATCTAAACTAGTAACTATATGTAGTATTGCTTTATCTGCAAATTTTTCTAGAAAGACAGTGAGTAAATCTTCTCCCCCTTTACGTTTGAAATCTCCACCAACAAAGAGGATGTTGTATAAATCTTGATTAGATTTATGGTTTCGATCTATAAAAACTAAGCGTTTTATATCAACTCCTGGTGGAATCACTTTTACTTTATCAGGATGAATACCGTAATCATTAATAACTGAACTACGCGCCCATTCTGTCCAAGTTAAGATTTTGGAACACTTTAGATATACTTGTTTCTCGAAAAACTTATTGGGATTATAAGTCCATGCATATTTATTAATAGATTCTTCTGATGCTTGCTTATTAGTCATATCAATACTGACCACTGACGACATTTTCCGCATTAAATTTAGCGACAGAAATGCCATCGGCTGAGTATGAAAGAATAGAACTTTATAATCGGCTTGATTAATCTTTCTGTCTATTAATCTCTTAGCGAGTAATGCATAACCAAGCTGTGCGCGAAAACGGAATAAGTCTAAGTTATTCGACTGTACAAATTTATTTGGGAATCGCACATTAAGTATCTTATTAATCAATCTAGCAAATAGCTCCTTTTCTTGATCGTTCCAATAAATATCGACATCGCATGATGACGACTCAAAATATTTTTGCATTGTCATGATATGGGTTTTATGCCCCATAGATGACTCAGCGATCGCTAAAACTTTGGTGGTATGATTCATGCTTTTTAATTTGGTTGTTTTAGAAGATTTAGATTGATTTTACATGAAACAAGTTTACAGTGCATAATTACCTCGGCATAATTAAAAACCCGAAACCAAAATCTGCACCGCCCGCATAGCGGGCGGTGCAGATTTTAGGGTTTTATATTTAATTGTGAAATGCTTAGCCATGTAACTTAAGCAAACTCTCACTATACAAATCTAAATTTTGTTTGGCAATAATAGTATATGAATAGTTTTGAGCAGTCTTATACGCATTGGTACGTAGTTTTTCCAGATAAGCCCGATCTCCAATTAATTTTGTAATTGCTTCTTCAATTGCCTCAGTATCTCTAGGCGGAATTATCAGCGCATCAAAATCATGTTTCACCATTTCTGTTGGACCAGGAATATTTGAAACAATTGGTGCTAGACCACAAGCCATCGCCTCAATTACTGCCAACCCCCATCCCTCTGCAAGAGAAGGAAATAAGTGAATGCTATGTCCCGCTAGCAAAGATGGCAAATCACTATTTTGATATTTAGAAACAACACGAATGCGATCGTGCAATGACGGGTCAAAATCAGCTAAAACCCTTTCCTGTGGAACCATAGATCCTAAGAAACTAACTTCTATTTCGGGGAATCTATGTAAAATTCGCGTTAACGCAGGCACACTATAATCAATACCTTTACGGGGAATATAACTGCCAATATGTGCGATCCGAATCTTGCTATTCTCAGATAAGCTCTCCATGGTTAGCCCTAAGAGATGACTAGAGATTCCATTATTAACAACATGGACACGATCTGCGGAAACACCCAAAGTTTTGATCGAATATTGTAAATCATGCTGATTGAGATAAAACACCAAATCAGCGAACCTCATAGAATTTGCTACTTCCCAAAGTTGAAACCCACCATGATAGATGGGATATTTCCAGCTAAGTTTTGCTTTGCCTAGGGCTACATCTTGAAGTAACTGAAGATGGACGGTATGCTCTAGACCATGACTTCTTGTGACTAATAGTGGCTTAGTTCTTTTTAAGAAAGGCTTGATCAACTTTGCCCATATCCAAGCATCCCCTGTAGAAGCATCAATAACATCAATACATTCGTGTTTTACAATCTTCGATATTTTAGTGGCAACAAATGTGGGAAATAATATTCCCTTTATTAATCCTGGCAGAAATTTAGGCAGATCATCAAAGGAAAAAAATGATACTTCATGTCCAAGCTTTATGTATTCCTGTCCCAGTCTCCAAGTTACTCCTGGAGCGCCTAAATTAGGATCTAGTTGATGATGAATTGTCAGTAAAATTCTCATTTAAGTTTCTACAAGGTATACGCGATGTGTAGCTAAAAGCATGTAATACTTTTAGCACTATGGTGACACAGCTAAAAAAGACGATAACATGAACAAAATATGATTTTCGCCTATATCTGAATACGTCCAAACCTTTTTAAACAGTCTCTAAGGATCAAGGTAAACCAAACTTACTCAAAAGTTTTTTTAACTCCAGAACTACTCTAAGCCATAATCTCTTCCAAATCCTAAGGCGCCATCCTGACCATGCTGTCATGTCTACATATTTAAAAAATTCTTCTTTTTGACGGCAATGCCAAGAGTTCCAAGGCTTTATATTGGATATATAATGGAGAATATAAGGCTGGGTAACTACCTCACTATAGATATCTTCAGAAAGGAAGCTACCACTATCTTTCCAAGATAAATAGCTGCCCGAAGAATCAGTAAAGTAAGAAGTAACATTAACATTCCATCTGGGATCAAGTGCTCCCCATTGCTTAACTAGAAGTGCATTCAGAAGTCCTTGATCATAATATCCAATATGGTTTATGTTTTGCCTGAAATATTTTAAAGCCTTATCACTAAATCCTTCATCCCGCCACTTTTTGAGGTTAATCACTAAGACACCTGCATTAAAGTATTGCAAATCTGGTTCAAGTCCCAGTGCTGTATAGTTTAGGCTAGATGTAGGACTGGATATGTTAGGTATCCAAGTGTCCCGCACAGCTAACACATAGTTCTCCCCTAGATCAATTCCCCATAGATGCAGCAAGTTCCCTTTTATTACTAGATCGCAATCTAAATAAATTACCTTTTCAATCTGATTGGGTAGAAGATCAGGAATAAGCAACCTATAGAAAGAGGCAATCGAGATGTAATCCAATCTTGTAGTCACAGACTTAGATTCCATCGGCTTATGCGATTCTGTCAGAGTATCAATCAAGGATGTAGATATTTGTATAAATTTAACTTCACACTTTTCTGGGATCAAGGACTGCAATATCTTTCGTTTATTAAATCTACTAATGCCTCCGTCTATAACATAAAAAATTATTTTATAGGTATCTTGCAAATTCTCTAATGCAGAGCGCATAGTTACGGCGAGTGGCATAGAATAGTTATTGTCTGATGCACAAACGACAACGATAGATTTGTTGTCTTGTGAATCCTCTAGGCTGTGTTCTTCCCTATTTAACATATTCATGATTTTGTAAGTGTACAAGGGGGTAAGGTATAGTCGAATAGATCATCAACTTTCGGCGTATTGCTCAACAAATAATGAGATGTATACGACAGACTTGCGCTATTAAAAAAACTAGGTAAGCTTTTACAATAGTGCGGACACTTTTTTTGGCAAGCGCTGAAACCTTTGATTGCTCGTTGGCTAGGCTAGTGGAAAAGAGGGCTAAAACCCTTATTCTACCGTTGGTCATCAAAAACTGCCCGCACTATTACTTTTGTATTACTTAATATACATGAATAATCATCCTTATAGACCCAGCGTTCCTAAAGTCTCCGAAGAAGTGGAAAGACCTTTATGGTCAGTCATGATTCCGACATACAACTGCGCTAACTATCTGCGTGAGACTCTGGCTAGTGTACTTGCACAGGATCTTGGTTCGGATTTTATGCAGATTATGGTTGTTGATGATCACTCTTTGAAAGATGATCCCGAAGCGGTTGTTAAGGAGATCGGGAATGGTCGAGTTGAGTTTTATCGGCAGGAAACCAATGTCGGTCATGTGAAAAATTTTCAAACTTGTTTAGAAAAATCTAGAGGTCGATTAATTCATCAACTTCATGGCGATGATCTTGTATGTGATGGTTTCTACAAAAAGCTGACGATTGCATTTGAAAAACATCCTGAGATTGGCGCAGCTTTTTGTCGTCATATCATCATGGATGAACATGGGCATACAATTCATCCATCAGTTCTAGAACAGCCAGAGAGCGGGGTTTTGCCTGAAGATTGGGTTGAAGAGTTGATTGGATTTCAACGGATTCAAACTCCTGCTATAGCTGTGCGGCGCGATGTCTATGAAGAGATAGGTGGATTTGACAATCGATTTAAGATAGGGGCTGAAGATTGGGAAATGTGGATAAGGGTCGCTAGTAGTTACCGAGTATGGTACGAGCCTGAGCTATTAGCTAAATACCGTAAAAATTCTAATTCTCTCACTTCTAACAGTATACGCAATGCAACTGTGATTCGCGATATGGCGCGGATGATCTCAATTCTTAAAGAGGAAAATATCTCTGGTAGAGTTACTGACGCTTTGGTTAAGCATACAAAACAAAACTGTGCTTTCTTTGCCCTCTGCAATGCAGACTCTTTGATCAAGGCGGATGATGCTTATGGTGCAATGAATCAAATTAGAGAAGCTCTGATGTTGCGTCGGAGTTTTAAGGTAATTCGTTCTGCGGGACGAATTATTTTATTAGATGGCTGTCGGTTGCTATGGCGCAATCTGACTAGAAAGTTTCGCAGAAAGCTAGACAATTAAGCTCAAACTTAAGCATAAGCCAATTACAAGATGTAGGGAAACTGCAATAAATCGACAATTAAGAAGCAAGTCAGCGTGATCATGATTCTCACCGATAAATGTGCATAGTTTCCCTGCGATCGGTAAGCTAATCAGCACGATCGCAGTCCAAATTGGAAAAAACTTAAGCGCGATCGCAATAACCGTAATGGCATAAATGACACTGCAAACCCAAGGTAAAAGCTGTGCTGATCGCTTAGTCCCCAAACGCACAACAGGCGATCGCTTACCTGCGGCAAGATCATCGGCAACTTGATTAAAATGCGAACAGAACAAAATCAGGCTAGTAATAATCCCGACAATGATCGCCGCCGCAATTGAGCCAATTGACCAAGATTTAGTTTGACTGTAATAGGCTGCTGATACGCCTAGGGGACCAAAAGCAAAAAAGCATAAAACTTCTCCCCAACCCTGATATCCCAACCGAAATGGGGGGCCTTGGTAAATATAGCCAAGAAAACAACAAAGCGCGATCGCAGTGACCACCACCACATCTTGTTGCAACCAAGAAATCGCTAAAACGCCACTGATGCCGAGGAGTAAACAAATATTTGCGATCGCAAATATTAAGTTCTTCTTACCTGTGAGATTGACCACCGAATGCGCTTTATTGACATCAATCCCTGTCTCAGCATCAAACACATCATTGCAAAGATTTTCCCAGACTAAAATCAAAACGGCAGAAATCAGAAATACCCAAAACACAATCCAGTTAATCTCTCCTGTATTGCGATAAGCCACAGCCGTACCTGTGGCGATCGGCACGATCGCCACGCTATACATCGGGAATTTAATCGCCGCCATCCATAATTTTCGAGATGGTGGGGTGGATATCTCAGCAGAATCTATGAGACTTTTTACCATACTAGCCAAGATCATATTGTGAGCGCCACCCTAACTTAAAACAAAAGCGAGATCGTCTGACACTTTTACTGACAAAAACTAGTGAATTGTTAAGCTTTGCAAAGTAAGATGGAGATAATTAAACATAAAAATTTAAACGTAAGGGTATAGAAAGAATATGCGGGTTGCGATCGCTGGAGGAGGGCTAGCAGGATTATCCTGTGCCAAATATTTAATCGATTTGGGACATCAGCCGATCTTGCTAGAGCGGAGTGACGTTCTTGGCGGTTTAGTTGCAGCTTGGAAAGACAAGGATGGCGACTGGATTGAAACGGGGCTACATAACTTTTTTGGGGCTTATCCAAATATGTTGCAGCTCATGGGGGAGCTAGGCATCTTGGATCGTCTGCAATGGAAACGCCATGCTTTAATTTTTAACCAACCCGAAAGGCCAGGCGTATTGTCTTGGTTTGATGTCCCGAATATTCCTGCGCCTTTCAACATCATTACCGCGATTCTTCGCAACAATGACATGCTGACTTGGAATCAAAAAATCCGATTTGCGATCGGCTTGATTCCTGCGATCGTCCGTGGTGACAAATATGTCGCCTCCATGGATAAATATACGTTTAGCGAATGGCTAGCCATGCATGGCATTGGCGAAGATATCACTACAGACATCTTTGTCGCTGTTTGTAAATCGCTGAAGTTTATTGACCCAGATGTGATCTCCGCCACAATTCCTCTGCGGGCGCTGAATAAGTTTTTACAACAAAAAGATGGTTCGTGCATTGCTTATTTAGATGGCGCACCACCTGAGCGTCTCTGTAAACCGATCGCAGACTATGTAATTGAGCGTGGCGGTGAAGTGCATACTAGTGCGGGACTAAAGGAGATTGTGCTGGATGCAGACGGGAATGTCGAAAAGTTGATCATTCGCGGAGTTAATGGCGCGGCAACACAAGAAATCATTGCTGATGCATATGTTTCGGCGATGTCTGTAGATGCCATGAAAGACTACATGCCGATCGCATGGCAATCGAGGCAGTTTTTTCAGCAGCTAAATCATTTAGAAGGCGTACCTGTGATCAGTGTCCAGCTTTGGTTCGATCGCAAACTCACCGATATTGATCACACATTGTTTTCGCGATCGCCACTTCTCAGCGTCTATTCGGATATGAGCAACTCTTGCAAAGAGTACGCAGATCCAGACAAGTCCATGCTTGAGCTAGTGTTTGCCCCTGCTGCTGATTGGATTGAGCGCCCCAATAGTGAAATTATTGACGCAACCTTGAATGAACTAGCTAAGCTTTTTCCTAATCATTTACCGAGTCCAGCCAAAGTTCTAAAATCCCATGTAGTCAAGACTCCGAGATCGATTTATACTGCTATTCCCGATCGCGAAAAGTTTCGCCCTACCCAAGCAACGCCGATCGCAAATTTCTTTTTGTCGGGTAGCTATACAGCGCAACCATTTTTTGGCAGTATGGAAGGGGCTGTACTTTCTGGTAAGCTAACAGCACAGGAAATCCACAAAGCAAGTCAATCTTCTGGAAATAAAGTCCTTGGTCGAACCTCTAGCCCAAACCAGCCACATTCATCTGTCGTCAGTGCCTAAACCGATGGCAATTTGTCAGTCAGTCAATCTTGAGGAAGCCTACGAGATTTGTCGTTGCATCACCGCTAAGTATGCCAAGACTTTTTATCTTGGCACGATGCTGATGTCCCAAGCAAAACGACGAGCAGTTTGGGCTATCTATGCTTGGTGTCGTCGCACCGATGAGCTTGTTGATGGGATGCAAGCGGATACCACGGATGCAGAAACGCTCTTTAGCTGGGAAAAACAGTTAGAAGCAACATTTCGTGGTGATCCGATCCATGCCTCGGATATTGCTCTAGCCGATACGGTCAAGCATTACCCCATGCCGATCCAGCCTTTCAAAGACATGATCTCTGGAATGCGAATGGATCTCAAATACGATCGCTATCAAACCTTCGACGATTTGCATTTATATTGCTATCGGGTCGCAGGCACAGTCGGTTTAATGTCCGCCGCAATTATGGGCTTTGAGACGAAAGACCCATCGGTAATTGCGACGGCGACCGAAGCTGCGATCGCATTGGGTATAGCCATGCAATTAACTAATATTTTGCGAGATATTGGTGAAGATGC
>JAYUSC010000260.1:0-25965 GCA_043755885.1 Pseudanabaena sp.
ACGCCCGCCGTAACATTTTTGGGTTTTATTATTTCTTGCAATTCCCTTATATTATCTAATTGCGATCGCTTTCTGCAAAATTAAGGCGATCTCCATAAAACCCAAAAGAGAATTGCAGCGCTTTGCGCCGCTATTCTCTTTTGGGTTTTATATCTTGACTTGATTGGCTATAGCCATATTCATCAAGCTTGAATGATGAAATCTGAAGCAGCTAGTAATGGATTGCTAGTCAGAGTTGCAAACTGTGCACCAGTTCCAAAACCTGCGCCAGCTCCATTTTGATTGTAGAAAAGTGAGCCAGTTCCTTGGTTATAGACAATCTTGGCAGCACTAGCTTGAGCAGCAGCATCACTGCTAACTACGGCAAACTCACTGCCAACGCTAAAGCCAATCGCAGCCAAACTTTGTAAGGCTGCGAATGTGGTTTTATCTAGAACGATCTTATCGGCTATTCTTATAAAATCGGTAATGCGATCGATGCCAACAGAGCCACTACTGAATGCAGTATTTGTGTTGTAAAGGAATAAATCGTTATTACCTCCACCTGTCAAGACATCATTGCCAGCACCGCCAATGAGAATGTCATTACCACCACCACCAATCAAAGTGTCATTACCATCGCCGCCATTCAGAGTATTGTTGCGTGAATTACCAATCAGAATATTGTTAAGACCATTACCAGTCCCATTAATTGCTCCTGAACCCGTCAAAGTTAAATTCTCTAGATTGAGTCCTAGAGTGAATGTTCTGTATATAGATGCCATGAGTTTTAGTGTTTTTTTAATTACACCCTTACATACATATTTAGGCTAGCGACCATATGCAGTTTTTATCTCTCTGTACTTTTTCACTACTCACTAAAATATTTTTTGGGGCCATATCACCATTTTGTTATGCAAAACAGTGGGAACTCACAAATTTCGCTTAACAGATATTATCTATACAGGCGATCGCCTTAATTGCATCAGATCAATTACATGCGATCGCAAATCAGACAGCCAATCTAGTTTGATATATAATCAAGCTCAAGTTAGTATTTTTGACATGACACCTAAGCCCTTCTCAAACCTCAACCGCCGCAAATTTATCGGACTCTCCACGCTGTTCTTACTCGGAGCCTGTGGAGCGCAAACTACCCAACCCACAGCTTCAGGCAAAAGCAAAATTGTCTTCTGGACAATGCAACTAAAGCCGCAGTTTGACAAATACATGACGGATTTAATTGCGGGATTTGTGAAGGAAAACCCGATGGCGGAAGTGGAATGGGTGGATATTCCTTGGGGAGAGATGGAAACTAAGATTTTGAGTTCGGTAGCAGCAAAAACTGCTCCTGATGTTGTGAATCTAAATCCTCAATTTGCATCGAAACTAGCTGAGAAAAAAGCCCTACTCGATATGAGCAAAGCTATATCTGATGCTGATAAGGCGAGCTATTTCCCAAATATTTGGAAGGCAAATCAACTGGATAACGTCACATTCGGACTGCCTTGGTATGTTGCCACCGACATCACAATTTACAACCGATCGCTATTTGAAAAAGCTGGCTTAGATCCCGCGAAACCACCGAAAACCTTTGAAGAACTCGCCAAGATTTCGGAACAGATTAAAGCAAAAACTGGTAAATATGCTTTCATGCTAACGATGGATGGTGGACAAGTCCTTGAAGCGATGGTGCAGATGGGCATGAAGCTACTAGACGCTAATGGCAAGGCTGCTTTTAATGACGCTGCTGGCAAAGCTGCCTTTGACTATTGGGTCAATCTCTTTGAGAAGCAATTGATTCCCCGTGAAATCTTGACAGAAGGACATCGCAAGGCAGTAGAACTATACCAAGCAGGTGAATTGGCGATTTTATTGACTGGTCCCCAATTTTTGCAAACGGTGGCTCAGAATGCACCTGAAACCGCCAAAGTAACCGATATTGGCGCACAAATTACTGGCTCCACGGGTAAAAAGAGCGCCGCCGTGATGAATGTCGCTGTACCAACTACATCCACAAATCAAACTCTTGCCGTAAAATTCGCATTGTATTTAACCAATGCTGAAAATCAGTTAGCCTTTACGAAAGTAGAGAATCTTTTGCCTTCCACGGTCAAGAGTTCTAGCGATCGCTATTTCACAGAAGTCGCCAAGGATGCTTCAATCCTTGATCGCGCCAGACTAATCAGCGCGTTGCAATTGCCTCAATCTGAAGTCTTGATTCCTCCTGCTAAGGATATCGAGAAGTTGCGGAAAATTATTTACGAAGAGTTGCAACTTGCCATGCTCAAAGAGAAAACTAGCGACAAAGCGATCGCCTCGGCTGCTGAAAGATGGAACTCACTTTAGAGCAAGCGCGGCTATTTGTTTTAGGCAAATATCTCAAAATCAGAAGACTGTGCGTAAAGCTCCGACAAAAGTCATGGATGCAAGAGCCATGCTCTCTGAATTGGCTGGACGATCGCCTGTACTAGTGGCGATAACCGCGCAATATCCTGCAAACCTTGCTCAGTCTGGACATTAATACCCTGCTTATAAATGCTGTAGCCCTTAGTTCGCGATACCCTGATCCCGCAATAGTATTTAGATTCTAGTCCTTGAGAAATCAATTTCTCGCGCCAACGATCGAGGCTCTCTTGTTGCTGAATGTCATCTAAATGCGAAATATCTGTAGCTCGAAATAAATCGCGATCTAAAAAGCGACGACATAAATCCGCCAGAGTGCGATCGCAACTATCGCGCCATCGATGCATGTGATAGGCAAAAACGATGTCATCAGAGGCGAAATATTCCTCACAGGTGAGAGCTTGTGGCTCTTTGGTCAGCCAAGCCGTCATCGTGCGATCGCAAAATATTTGATCTTGATCACCCGCCGCAATCAAAACTTTGGCTCTGCCAAAAATTCTTTCTAATAAAAATCTTGCCGCTAAGTTTTTGGGATGGTTATAGACCTGCAAATACATAAAGTAGCGCACCGTCAAATAATGCTCGATCGCCACCATGCCTTTGTGACCGATCACTAAGTTTTGAGAAATCGGATCAAAGCGCAGCGCTAGTAAAATTCGATCAAGATCCAACTGCCCATATTTAGCGCCCGTGAAATAACTATCTCGTTCGAGATAATCAAGGCGATCGCAATCGATTTGACTAGAAATTAGCTGATAGATAAATGGCACAGAATATTTCTTCGTAAATACCCTCTCTAAATCTGAAATCAACTCGGTCGAGAAGCTATTCAGAACCTCAGCAATTTTGCTGAACTTTAGCAATCGCAAAGTCCATATTTCATGATTACTGCCAAAAACTTCTTCCGATGCGTGGCTATATGGCCCATGACCAAGATCATGGAGCAAAGCTGCCACTAACACTACTGTCCGATGGATTGCGAGGTACGGATATGTAATTGCGATCGCATCAAAAGCACGGCGAGTGAGAGCCATTACACCCAGAGAATGCGTGAATCGCGAACCCTCAGCCCCATGAAATGTAAAGTAAGCAATATCGAGTTGATGAACCCGTCTCAATCGCTGAAACTCAGGTGTATCAATTAATTCAATTAATAACGCTTCAGTGCGATCGCTACTATCAAGAGTAATCGCGCCGTGAATTGGGTCGTTATAAGTACGTGACTTGCCAAAGAGCATAAAAATTAAATGGGCTGTGATACAAATCACATTGCACCGACTACAGATATCATAAGTTAATAAGTAGAGATATGCATTTTGCTCTATGGGCTGAGCGATTGCTGATTTCTTAGATTAGTCAAAGCATTTTAAGAAATTGGTAAGGAAATAAATAGTTGCTACTTACAGCTTATTTGGACGAGCTAGGTAGTATGAAAAATACGATGGATTACGGTAGTTTTGTTTCTATTGCACAGTTAACCGATATTCATTTATTTGAAGATATCGAAAGTTCTTTGGTGGGCATTCAGACTGAAGCTTCTTTCCAAGAAGTTCTATTTGACGCAAAAAAAGCCTTGCCACAAATCGATTTATTGCTTTTGACGGGGGATTTGACTCAAGATGGTAGCACCGCCTCTTATGAGCGCTTACGCCAATCGCTTGATCGGTTTGGTATTCATTCCTATTGTTTAGCAGGTAATCATGATGATCTGCCATTAATGCAAAATCACTTACCTAGCGAATATGTGCATCTGAGCCGATCGTTAGATGTTGGCAAATGGAGGATTTTGTTGCTTAGCTCCGCCGTCGTTGGTGCTGTGCATGGATACTTAGCAGATTCAGAGTTGGCATGGCTAGAAGAGAATCTAAAGGCTTATCCCGATACGCCCACTTTAATAGCCTTTCATCATCCTGCTATACCCTTAGGATCGCAATGGATTGATGGAATTTGTTTGGAAAATCAAGATCAATTTTGGGGGATTTGCGATCGCTATCCGCAAATAAAAGTGGTCTTGAATGGCCATGCTCATCAAGATTTTGATCAAATTCATGAAACACCTCATAACTCTGTCCGCTGTTTGGTGACTCCTTCAACCTGTATCCAGTTTCAGCCTCAAAACCCCAAGTTCCAAATCGATAGTCAACCACCTGGATTTCGTCATTTACGACTGTATCCGAATGGAACAATGGAAACAGAAGTCCATCGCCTCAAAGTTGGTAGCTTCCATCCTGATCTCGCTGCGATCGGTTATTAGCTCACCTTACGCAGTAAGAGATTTCTTTCACCTTACGCAGAGCGGAAATCTGCCATCATCTCCCAGCCCCTTCTCCCAGAGCGAGAGAAGAGCTAGGGGTCAGGGTCATAGAAACTTCTGCGTAACATGAGTGAAATTATTCTTCAGTCTGCTTCAGCAGACTTGAGCTTTTAGCCAAGAACTTGAGTTCTTGGCTACTTTTGACTTTGGATCAGCGTCACTTTCTGTTCGGCTTTTTCTAAATATTCACGACAATATTGCGATCGCTTCATGCCTTCTTCATAGAGGGCAAGCATTTCATCTAGAGCAGTTTCCCCATCATCAAGAATTTCCACAATTTCTTCGAGGCGCTGCATTTGGGCTTCAAAGGGGAGATCTTTCGGTTTCTTTGCTGATTTATTCGGTTCGGTCATATACTTTATCGATTACTTTCTCAATCTTAGCTTGGGCTATCTCTGAGCGCCGCACAATTTCCACTTTATCAAATTCAGTGAGCGAATCATCATTACTAAGTAAGCGATCGCCTGATTTTAATAAAGCAAAACCACGCTGTAGTGGTGATAGTGGATGTAGCGATCGCAAATGAGCGGTGATACCTTCAAGTTTAGTCTTGGATTGATGCAAATGCCGCACCAGAGACTTTTGCATTTCACGTTCGGCTTCGTCTAGTTGCTGAGCGCGATCATGTAGGCGATCGCTAAAATCCTGAAAAGCATAACTATTGGTAATCTTGTTCAAGCGCTGATCATAATTCTGCATTTCTAACTTAACAGAGCGATTTAGGCAGTTTTGCCAAACCGCGATCTGTTGCCATAGCGTATCGCGATCGTATTGAGATACCAGTTCCGCCGCCGCCGTTGGTGTGGCTGCGCGTAAATCGGCGACAAAATCTGCGATCGTAAAGTCGGTTTCATGTCCGACCGCCGAAATAATCGGAATTCGCGAATGATAAATCGCTTCGGCAACAGGTAACGTATTAAACGCCCAAAGATCCTCAATCGAGCCGCCACCACGCCCAACGATTAGCACATCCGCATCGGTATTTTGTAAAGCTTTAATCGCCGCCGCAATCTCTTCAGGCGCATTTTCTCCTTGTACAGTCGCGGAACATAGATAAATCTCACAATGGGGCGATCGCCGATTTAAGGTGCTGAGAATATCCTGAATCACAGCTCCCGTTGGTGAAGTGACCACCCCAATTTTGAGCGGAAAAGCAGGAATATTACGTTTTCGGTCTGGGTCAAAATATCCCCGTTCCGTAAGTTCTTCTTTGAGCGCAGCAAAGGCAAGATATAAATCACCCTGTCCTGCGGCGGTCATGCGATCGCAATCAATCTGATATTTGCCACGAGTAGCATAGACCGTCAACCGACCTTGGATGACCACTTGCATTCCACTTTTAGGACGAAATGCTAAGGTACGGCTTGCCCACATCACGCAATCGATTTGAGCTGACTCATCCTTAAGGGTAAAATAACGATGTCCAGAAGCGGCTGTGGTGAAGCCAGATATCTCTCCTGTCACCCGCACGATCCCAATCTCGTCTCGCAACAAAAGCGTAATCGCCTGCGTCAAACTAGCTACAGTCATCGCTTCTTTAGAACTACCCATAACCCCTTTTGCAATCTGTCCTATGCATACTTTTTTTAATTCTCTGACCTATTCTATGCTGCTGCTGTCGGTCTTACCAATATCAGTGCAAGCGCAAACGACCGATCAGCAAGGTAATTACTTTAAAAATGAAACGCCTGTGCAGGCTCGCAATAATTCACGCATCGTATCAGGTTCACTATGGCAGGTTAATGTGTTTGATGGACTGAATTGTCGGCAAGCGGCAAGTTTACAAAGTTCCATAGTTCGCACTTATCTAAAAGATGCTGTGTTAGAAGTAGAAGTCTATCGTGGTGGCTCCGATGAAGTGCTAATCAATCCCTTAGATGAGAATGGTAAACCTTGGATGCCTGTGCGTGGCAAGAATATCGAAGATGTCTGTTATGTGAGGGCTAATAGTCGATTTATTCAGCCAGTCATGCGATAAAAGCCAAAGTTTGATCTGGTAATTACTCAAAAATCACAGCACTCAAACTTAGTTTTTTATTTACATTAAACTCATGCTTGCTATTTATTAGTGAGAATGATTTAATGAAGATTGTATATTTTTTAAGTAAAAAATAGAAAATAAAGTTAAAAAATGAATTTCAGTAATCGTGAACATACACAAGAAGTCTGGAAAACAATTGAAGAATACTGGAGAGATAGTAAAAAAAATATTGGAAATCGGTTTATTGGAAATAATTTGGTTGGACGTAAATCTGTAGAAGATATTCTCGATACTTTGGCAGAAGATTTATCAAGTGTTGGTACAGTTTCAATAGAAAAGCTGAATGAAAGGTGGGGAGATCGTCAAAATCGCAACTGGGTTAAAATTATTACTTTCGTTTTGTCAGAATATGCCTACTACAATGATGCAGATGGAGGATTTTGGCAAAGTGTTTTTCAGCGTCTTCAAATTTCTGATGCACAGGGGACAAAACAAACTTTTTGGAAAATCCTGAAAGAAGGATTTGATCTGCTTGACATTGCTAGAGCAAAGGGAGGAACAGCATATCTTTCCACACTCTATCTACAAAGTGGCATCCCTCAGCAAAATCTCAAGTATTTTGCTGATCTCGTTGAGGATATCGCTGATAATTTAGGATGGTGGAATATTGCCCATCGGTATCAAGCGATCGATCTTGCCCAAACTCTGTATGATCGAGCTTTAGAGAAGCATTCACAACGTCCTATTCTCAAACGTTTTTTAAAAAGTAGTTGCCCAGACAATGAGTCTGGAACTGAGCCTCTATCTGGCAATATTCTTAAATATATTGCTACAGTTGCCTTAGAACTAGAGCGTAGAAGTTTAAATCCTCAAAGTTTAATAAATGAGCAAACAAGAGCGCAGTATCTACAAGGATTTAACTTGCCATACAATTTCTTCTTGAGAGATTGGAATAATCTAGTTTCAGTGCTGACTCCTAAAAAAGCTTCTCAAAAGATAGCAAACAAAATTATCCGTCAAAGAAAAAGAGAACTCCTATTACGACTGGATACTTTAGAGCTAAATTTACAACTTGTGTTGCCAGAGCAGCTACTTTGGCGCAAAGAGTGGAGAACTTTAAGTGGTAATAACTGCAAAATTCCACAGGCAAATTGGGATGATACGATTCCTTACCCCGATAGTTTAGCAATTCCTGAACTTTGTGTTAGCTTAAAAGTGTTGGTTGATCACTGGATATGGCAACTTAAAGACTCGAATAATCAAGATTTATTAGAATGGCACTGCGAAGGAATTAGATCTAATTTTCCGCTTTTAATCTTTGATGCAGCAACAGGCGATCGCATAGTTGTAAATCCTGAAGATTCTAAAATAGTTGGGTTTAGTGAGGTCATTTGCTATTTTCCTAATGATGTTAAAATCCAATTAAGCAAAGCAATTGAAGTAATAGATAGTTGTTTTCCATGTTTAATCTCAGGATGGCAAGCAAAGCAAATTCGATTGGCGGAGAGATCTACATCATTTTCTGTGACCAGCGACAATATAAGCATTATTTTGCAGTGGCAAGCCGCCAATAATAATCAGCCGCTTTTGAGAGGTCTACAACTTAAAGGTAAATATCCGACCTATTTGGAAGCGCCACAAATTTATTATCCGTTGGGAAATTCTATCGAATCTCTTCTTATTCAGATTGAAGATATGGATAGACAGTCTACAGTTACCCCTCCTGACACCAAAATCACATTGCGTATCACAGATGAGAGTTGGCAAAAAATTGCTTTGGATGAATGGATTAAATCAACTGGTAGCTATGAAGTAAAGCTATGGCATGGAAATTGGAGTTGGTCAACCGCTTTTATAGTTAAGTCCAATTTTCAATCTCCATTAAATTCAAACCTCTCAGCGATTCAAATTTGGAACTCAAAACAAGAAGACATCTCACTTTTATTGCCAATGCACTTTAGTAAAAAGAGTCAATTTTGGTTGGAAGAGATAAAAATTAAAGGACTATGGGCATTTGAGCCTGTCATTTTCTTATTATCGAATGGCATTGATCATGACACTTTTAGTTATTCCATACAAGCAAATCAGGTAGGTTGTCTAAATTTGTCGTTAATGTCACTGTGTGAAGCTTTACCTGATGGCGATCGCTATTCTCTTGAATGGGTCAGATTTGGTAATTCTCAGACATTAATAGAACAGTATTAGTAGAGACAAAAACAATGCGCTATATGCACAAAATCATTAAAGGTCAGAGACGAGCAATTATTACTGAACTTGAAAGACGAATTCAACTAGCTCAACTGGATCGTCAAGTGGTAATTCGGAAAGATGAAATTTTAACAACAGAGTTTTATATTGAAGTTGACACAGATGTATTAGCTGTTGATGTTCGCCACATTTTGAAGTTGGCTTGTAAGGAGAGAAATTGGGATATTCTTGGAGGTCTAATTGAGGGGGATATCTCACGCAAGCGCGTTAAGCCACAAGATAAACCACCTGTCGTGGGAGAAATCATTGCTCCACCTAATCAAGATATTGCCGCCAAGATAGTCGCTATACTTAGTAACCATCGATCGTCTATCGATCAATCTAAACCTCTCACTCTCACGAAAAGACAAATTCTATCACTTTTAGAATCTAGCCTTAATCCTGATTATCCATTAAAAAAACTTCTCAAAGAATTAGAAGCTTCACTAAGAGAATTGGAGGCTAAGGGAGAGATTTATGGAGGTGTGGGCAATCGCTTTTGTATAGCACACCCTATGATCTTATATGAAGAAGCATTGTTTATAGGTGATCGCGCCTATTTATCTATTGCCTATAAAATATTGGGGAATTCTGTTAGAGAAACTAATCAACTAATATTTCCTGATCTAGATTTTGAGGTTATCCAGCAAAAGCTTATAGAACGGGGGATTAGTCTGATTAGAATCGAACAAAGCCTGCAATATTTGCCAGAGCCGCACCGTCCACCAACACAAATGCTGCAAGGATATGCAGTTGAAGATCCATTTGTAAATCCTGATTATGTCGGCATCTTGCATTATGTGCCACAGTGGGGAGAACAAGGCGATCGCTGGCGAGAACCAAGCCGTAGTAAAATCCGCAAACCTGATTTATTAAAATTGCCTACAGGTGAATATCTATGGTATGAGCAGGGAGTATTTTATCAATTGGAAAAGGATGCTGCAATTTTGGCAATGTTCCAATTAGATCGAGAGGTTGGGCAGCCGATTAATGTTGTATGGGATCGCGATCGCGGAATCTTGGATCTTCGTCATCTGACATTACCTAGAGCCTATGCCCAGAGAATATGGAGACTTTCTAGCCATGAAGCAGAAGAGAACAGAGTCCGATATTTTCAACCAATCTATAGGGGGCAGGTTGTCCAGATATTTCAGCGTTTAGAGTGTAAGTTATTATGATTCTGGGGGCGAGGAATTGTGAGAACTGATTTTTGATTCATGCACATCCATTTGAGCTTAGATAAATTATGCCTACCACCATTGCTGTCACAGATGCAATTAGATCGTTTACAGAAGTAGAAGCAAGATTTGGATTGTCGAGATCGCATGATCCAGATTTTTTCTCGGAATGGCAAAATAACTTTGATGAGTTGACCCAGATTGAGAGAGCAACTCTTGATCGAATCAAGCAATCATATTTACGTCATATTAACGAAGGGTTTCTCTCTGAGGGCGTGGTGAATTTATTGGTAGTTTCACCGTTGTTGTTTTTGGCAGATTTCCTTGATGCTCCTTTCAGCCTTCGCAGCGAGGAATCGATCGAAATTGTTGATCAAGATCATGACATTACCTATAAAGGGCGAATCGATGCCTTAGTTTTTAAAGAAGATATTTGGATCGTATTAGTTGAAGCAAAGCGTTCAAGTTTTTCATTTTTAGTAGCTGTACCACAAGCCCTTACCTATATGATGGCAAGCCCTAATGGGGCTTTACCTACCTATGCAATGGTGACGAATGGGGATCATTTTATGTTTGTTAAAAAACATGGTTCTCAATACGATCTTTCTGATGATTTTTCATTGTTTAGGCGATCTCAAAATGAGATGTATCCAGTTCTACAAATCCTTAAATATCTCGCAAATATTTAATCACCGATTTATCGATTAATTCAACAACCAATCATCAAAAAATGACAAACTACCTTAATCCAATTGATGCAACTGAGCAACCGCGCATTAATTTTATTCGTTATTTATTAACAGAATATTCACTAAGAGACGCTCATTTACGTTATGGCTTTAAAAAGCTACTAGAACAAGTGGGTAATGTTTGGCAACATCCTTATTTAGAAGGCTCACAACCATATGAATCGGGGCAAAGTATTCAAGCTTTAGTAGATGCTCAAGTTTTGCATCCTGAGAATGTAAATTTAT
This sequence comes from Pseudanabaena sp., assembly GCA_043755885.1. Classification (GTDB taxonomy): domain Bacteria; phylum Cyanobacteriota; class Cyanobacteriia; order Pseudanabaenales; family Pseudanabaenaceae; genus Pseudanabaena. Next base: position 11,080 of record JAYUSC010000260.1, read on the forward strand.
TTCCTAGCGATCGCACTCTTTACAAGCATCAAGAAAATGCAGTGAGAGCCGTGATTGAACATCAGGAAAATATTATTGTTGCTACGGGCACGGGTTCAGGTAAAACTGAGTGCTTCTTGATTCCGATGATCGATATGCTGCTGAAAGATCGTAACGGAGGACATGGAGTCAGAGCTTTAATCCTTTATCCGATGAATGCTCTCGTTAATGATCAAGTGAAGCGCTTACGTCAGTTACTTTGTCAACAGACAAACTTAAAAATTCGGTTTGGATTTTATACTAGTCGTACTGAAAAAGAACAACTCAAAGCAGAAAAATCTCTAAAAGATGAGCTTGAGGCATATGAAGATGAAGAACTGCGTAAATTATTTCCCTTAGCTCAACAGTCATCGCTTTTGGGGCGATCTCATAGTGATTTGGTAAATGAAGCATTCCAGAGAGTAGTCCAGATACAGGCAATATCCCGTGAAGAGATTCAGAACAGCCCACCGCATATTTTGGTAACCAACTATTCAATGTTGGAATATATGTTGATGCGTCCTGTAGAGAGACAAAAGATTTTTGAGGCTTCGCAAAACACATTCAAAATGCTTGTGGTTGACGAAGCCCACAGCTATAACGGATCAACGGGTACAGAAGTTTCCATGCTAATTCGTCGATTGAAAACGGCTGTTGCAAAAGAAAAACAGGAATCAATACGCTGCATTGCCACCAGTGCTAGTTTGGGCGATCGCTCTGTTGATGCTCAAGTAATTAATTTCGCCAGCGATCTTTTTGATGAAAGCTTTACACAGGTAATTCGAGGCGAGCGTCGTCAAACAATTGATCGTTTAGGACAACCATACATCCTAGAATTGCAACCCGAAGATATTTATGAATGTTTAGTTCAATTAGGAACTCTAGCGCGTGAAAATTCTAACGAACTTCCATTACTGCCTGTCAGACTACATCTATTATTTCGTAGCATTGAAGGATTATTTGCCTGTGTAAATCCTAATTGTGGTGGAGTAACAAAAGATCCCAGTAATTCTAATCTAAACCGCTATGGCAAGCTTTATCTTAGTGAGAAGCTGAAGTGCGAAGATTGTGCTGCACCAGTTGTAGAACTTGCGAGTTGCCGTAAATGTGGACAAGCCTACAGCTTTGTATCCCTAGGTTCTGGTAATTTTCTGCAACCTTTACCGCGATCGCTAGCAGCCGCCGAAAATAGTCAAAAGATTTATACACTTACCTCTGGCAATTTGGATAGCCAAACGGAAGACGAAAATGAAGAAAGCGATGATGAGCAGTCAACAAATGCTTCTAGCATTAGCCAGTTCGTAATTCGTGGCGGGACAAATGGTTTTGGCTGGATTGGCGATCCTAATGGTGTCATTAATAATCAAAGCGAATTTTCTCTTAATTGGTATCCATCAGGAAATTCCTCAACTACTAATGCTAAGTATTTACCGAAATGTCCCGCTTGCGGGGCGGGGAGAAGTGACACACCAAGTTTGCGCCGTTTTGCCTCCAGTACTGATGCACCATTAGAAGTGATTATTGATAGTTTATTTTCGCTTTTACCTGAATCAAATCAAAATAATGGAATTGCAAATATTGCGAGTAAGCGCAAATTACTAACGTTTTCTGATGGTCGTCAAGATGCGTCATTTTTTGCCTCGCATTATCAACGCACTCACACTGAAGCCCTTTATCGTCAATTAGTTTGGCAAGCTTTTCAACGCGCTAAACAGAATACCAATATCCCGTCAATTGGTAGTGTCGAAGAGCAAATATATCAACAGTTTTTACAAGATTCAATTCCTCATCCCGATCGCTCTGAAAATTGGCATCATCGTAGTTATGTACCAAGCGATCGCAACAAATTAGAAACAACCAAAAATCCTACTGACTGCCAAACAAGAGCGCGTCAACGTGCCAAAGAATTATTGTTGCGAGAATTTGGCTTACCATCAGCCAGACGTTTTTCTATCGAAGCACTAGGACTAGTAGCCTGTCATATCCATTTGGATGATATGCAGATTCAGACAACTGCTGAACATTTCCAAATTAGTAACACTGAAGCAAAAATATTTCTACTGGGTCTAACTGACATGATCCGTCAGTCTGGATTGGTAAATGTCCAAAATCCATCTGACTATTTTCCTGAAATTGGTGGAATTGGCACTAGACCTAGCGCTCTCAAAAATGGCAAACTAAAACGCTATCTAAAACTCCAGAAAGCATCAGGTGAGGTTGACGCTGTTTCTCTAAGCGCTTGGGATAGCAACAATCGCACGATTAAAAGTTCGCTATTTCAGTATTTTGAGAAAATTTTTGGCAAACTAGATGACGAAATGCCTAAAGCCGTTGGGAAAGATCATTTACTCTGGTTGTATGAAAATTCTCTCAAAAGCTTGCTAGTTCCTTTTGGGCAAGGAACACAACTTAATTGGGAATTGCTGAATCTTTATCAAACTGATCAAGATTGGTATCAATGCCAAACTTGCCGCCAAATATTTCATGTTCCTGAACTTAGCTCATTACCTCCAGTAAGCAGACATTACACTTGTCGAGCCAACAAATGTACAGGGCGACTCACTCCTTTTGCTGATAATCAACTACAAGATCATCATTATCGCTATTTAATTCAGCGTCCTCCTCTCGCAATTCGTGCCGCTGAGCATACTGCCCAATTAGGAACTACTGAACTAGCCGATCGCGAAAGCTTTTTCCGTCAAGGTTGGATTAATTTGCTCAGTTGCTCAACGACCCTCGAAATGGGTGTAGATATTGGCGAGTTGCAAGCAGTTGCCCTCCGCAATTTTCCGCCTCATGTCAGCAACTATCAGCAACGCGCAGGACGCGCAGGACGACGTACTGATGGTGTGGCAATAACCCTGATGTACGGTCAACGCCGCCCCCATGATCGCTACTATTTCGAGAAGCCTCATCTACTAATTGCTGGTAAAAATATCATTCCAAAGCTCGATCCTGAAAATTTCAACATTCAAGAGCGTCATATCCGTGCTGAGTTACTGGCTGAGTTTTTGCGGGAGCATTTACCCAATGCCCTTGCTGCGGAAAATATCAAAATCAAAGACTTCTTCGAGTTACTGATTGCCAACTTTACGCCTGTTGTAAATGGGATTCTGCCTGCTAGCTCTATCTGCAATCAGTTTCAACTATGGCTACAAAGTGACGCAGCTATAGTGATCGCCCAGAGGTGGCTAACTCGATTAGGAAATACTTCTGAAACAGCAAACACAGTCTTGAACAACTTCAATGACAGAATGAACAATGATCTAATTGCTCCACAGATTGCAGATTGGAATGCCTTAGCCAATAGAATTGAGGATTTAGAAACTGAAAGAGATGCCCTAAGTCGATCAGAGCGTGATGCTCGTCGAAAAATTGATCGAGGGATTGAGATATCTGAAGGTGAATTAGTCAAAATAAGTAATCGCCGTTTGCATGATGAACTAGCAAGAGCTAGCATTCTACCGATCTATGGATTTCCAATTGATGTCGTTCGGTTGATGACTAATGAGAGCAGTGGTTATGGACAAAATGCGGGGCAAAACAAACATCGTTTAGAACGCGATCGCCGTCTTGCACTAGGAGAATACGCACCTAGTCAAGATGTAGTTGTCGATGATCGCGTACATACCAGTGTTGGTGTATTCCGTGCCGACAGTCTAGAAAAAAGATTTTATTGGGTATGCGAACATTGCAATTATTTCAAGCCTCAGCAACAAGAAGCAACTATTAACTCTTGTCCCATTTGTAACCAAGTACCTTCTACCGCTAAAACCAAAACAAAGCAATATCGTGTTCCTACTGCCTTTGTGACTGAACAGACTCAAGCACCCCGTGTAACTCCTTATGAAAAGCCGATGCGTCAGCCTACCTCGCAAGTATTCTTGTCAGGGGATGGAAACGATCCTAAATACTTTGGCGGCCCATCTGATCTCTATAAGTTAACCTGTAGTCGAAATGGTTTATTTTTCTTGGCAAATAAAGGAAAAAGCGATCAAGGCTTTGCTATATGTAACTTTTGTGGTCGAGATCTTAGCGATAAAGCACATAGCCACACTGGTACAAGTCCAATTACTCATACACGTCCCAACGATGGTAGACCATGTACAGGAAAGAGATACACAAGGATTCATTTAGGACATGAATTCCGTAGTGATTTATTAAACATTCAATTTAACAATATTCCCAATGAGTATCGATTGTTTGAACGGGTCGCTCACATGGTGGATGGCAACGAGATTGCAACACAAGCAGAAACGACCACCACCACAAATATGGGGTTTTGGCGATCGCTTCTTTATGCGTTACTTGCCGCAGCCGCCCAAATAATCGATGTCCCTCGCAATGAACTCGATGGCTTATTTCAACCAGAACAAAATGGCAATGGTATTGCGGAAATAGTCATTTATGACAATGTAGCTGGTGGGGCAGGATATGCTCAACAGATTGCCGCTAAATTTTGTGCTGTTTTACAAAGAGCTTATGAGATGGTAAGTTCTTGCGATTGTGGGACAAGTTGCTACGATTGTCTTCGTACCTACTCCAATCAAATGTTCCATGCAGAGCTTAATCGCTATGCTGTTGCAGAATTTTTACAACCATTACTTGATCAGATTGAGCCTGACGATATTCTTCGTGATTTTGCCCCTGATTCCCATAGAATTTCGCTAGGTAAAGTGAACGTAGAATTTCTAATTCTTTGTCATCTAGCAAGTTCAGGAATTTGGCATCTACCAAAATTTGATGAGTCTCTAACAGGTTTAAATTGGCTCAAATGTTTACAAGAGGCAATACAAGCTTGCCAATCTACTCAAAGCTCAATTGGGCTTATTTTACATGATATTCCTAGCTCGGACTCTGATGCAAATCGGTTTTTAAGAAAACGGCTGCACCATTGGATTGATCAAGGTTTGCTTAGACTCTATCAATCAGATTCCGAGATTCAGACTGAAATTTATCTGCAAATACGATCGCAACAGCCAATAGCTCTTAAATTACACCAAGACCCTGAACAGACAACATGGTTGCAAACTCGTAGCGATCGAGGCTGCGAGACATTGCACCAAAGGTTAGAAGAGATAAAGTTGCGATCGCGCTTAGTTTCTGCATTAGAACTTGATGATCCCAATACAAGAATAATTAACCCTGATCGCACATGGCAAAATCTCACGCTTACAGATTTACGGAATAGATTAGGTTTGACATCGATTCTAGAAGGACAACAGATCCAGAAAATTTATTATAGCGATCGATACCTACAACCTCAGAGTGCAGAAATACTGGCAGATCTTTTAGTAGGTGATTGGTTACTGCCAAATATACAGATTTCAGTACGATTTCTTGAGCTAAAAGATCAATCGCATACAAGGCGATCTGATATCCAGTCTGCACTTCAGGCAGTTAGTGGAAAAGTCATACAGCAATCAATGAGAGATCTCAATCATATCAATCATGGGCGATCGCTCGTGATCCATAAAGAAAACGGAGTGAAATGCACGATTCTTTTTGATAGAGGGTTAGATTTCCTTAGGAAATTACAAAATCAATACTATGAGGTGACAGAATCAAGTTATGTAGTAATCAATCAATCGTGAAATAATATAAATCCATAATTTACAGCGCCATACCGTAGTATCATAAAATTCGGTAAGTTTTAAAAGATATTATGGTCTGTTGTGGAACTTTCATTAAAGAGTGAATATGCAGTCTTAGCGATGCTTGAGCTAGCTAATCATTTTGCGCTCGATCAGCCTCTCCAGATTCGTCAAATTGCAACCCAACAAAATATTCCCGATCGCTATTTAGAGCAATTGCTAGCAACTTTAAAAAGACAGGGTTTGGTCAAAAGCCAGCGCGGAGCTAAAGGTGGATATATCCTTGCTCGCGAGCCTTGGGAAATCAGTTTATTAGAAATTATTCGGGGCATTGAAGGTTACGATCCGATCGCCGAAAAAAGTGGTAAATCGGGGCTTGAAAGCGCATCTCTTTCGGTAATTCATGAAGTATGGGAATCGGCGCAAAAAGCCGCTTCTAATGTGTTAGATGGCTGTACGCTCAAAGATCTATGCGATCGGCAACGCCAACGCCAAATCGCGACAACTATGTATTACATCTAGGTATTACTAGACCTGTTGCGATATAATGGTTAAAATTGCTAAAAAGCTTGCCTAGAATACATTTTAATGGTATTTTCCGAAAAAACTATAAAACATGTACTGCAAGAAGATTTCAAGACTTTTTGAGCTAATATCCCAACAGGGCTAAATACTGGAGTTGATGAAGTTATGCAAACGCAATATTCAACTTATCGCACATTACTTGCTCCTGTGTCGGGGCAAGGACTTTCTGAAGCGGAAGCAAAGGATATCTTACGGCAAATACTTCCTCATCTAAGCGAATTGCATGATCACCAACAATCGCATGGCTCTATCTCTCTAGACACAGTTGCCTATGATTACAATCGAATGGAGATCATCCTGCTAGCTCCAAATGGAACAAATAATCCGATTTATCTAGCCCCAGAAATTTTGCGATCGCAACAAGATTCACCCGCAGCCGACATTTATGCACTTGGTGTCGTAATTATCGTGTTGCTAACAGGCTTTCCGCCCCAATCACTAAAAGCACAAGACGATACATGGAATTGGCAACAGCTCTGCACTGTAAGTGATCAGTTTATGGAAATTCTAAATATTGCTCTTTTGGCTGAACCTGATTTGCGCTATCACAATGCAGGACAAATGCTGAAATCTCTACAGCCAATGATTAATCCTTCTGAACCGACGATCACCTCTCTAACTAGTGATTATGGCACTCACTTATTGTCGCCTACACTTCTTAAAGTTCTATCATCACAATCCACATCGTCAGTTCCGTTATCTTCTAACTCACATGCTTTAGAATCATTAAATTCAGAACCAAATTATAGCCATAAAACAAAAAAACTTAAGGTGAGTTTCTCTAACACCCAAATTTATAGAAAAGCAAAAGCTTTCAAAGATCTACCTCTAGCAACGACCAAAGACATCACACAAAATTTATTTGCCATAATTTTAGGTGTTGGAGTTGCGGTTAGCAGCGCATTTGGAGCATACTTTTATATACAGTCCAAATCTACTGATACTGTCAAGAGAAATATAGAACTTGCCAATGCTGCAAATCAGTCAAAGGATCAAGAGATCGCGCTTAGTAAAGAGATCGATAAAGAGATCCCGCTTACTGATGAGGAGAGAAAGGCTGATGAAGACGTAAACAAATTAATCTCTTTAGCCAAGGAGAAATATGAAAATGCAGGCGATTTGAGTGAATCAAGAACGATGTTACAAGCGATTCCTCTTGACAGTCGTATGCGCTCAAAAGCTGACCAACTGTTGGCTCAATGGGAGCAAGATATCAAGAAAAATAGCGACCTGATCCAAAAAGCAGAGAATGCAACGAAAGATGGAAAATGGCAAATCGCGATCGATACTGTCAAAGGTATTTCATCGACTCCATATTGGCAGTTACGTGGCAAGGTAATTGGAGAAGAAGCGAAACAAATGCTGACTAATTCTGTTGTTGCGCCATCGCCATCAGTCGCATCTCCATTGCCGATCGCAGATCCTCCGCGCAACAACCCTCCTGCCGAAACATATAACCCTCCTGCTGAGACATATAACTCTCCTGCTGAAACATATAGCCCTACTCCTGAGAAGAGATCGCCACCACTACCACCAGCGCCGCGTGTTGCTCAGTAGACTCTCGACAAAACTAAGACTTTAAACTCAAAATTTATCTGCTCAAACGATAAAAAATTATGGCTTCTCACTCTTTAATTCTTCGGTCATTAACTTATTGCTTGATTTTATCGGGTTGCACATTAGAATTTTTTTTTGGATTCACCGCTCAACCAGCTTATAGCCAAACCCAGTCTTGTAATATTGGCTCAAATCCTAAGCATCCTGGTAATTACAAACTACTAGGCAGCATTTTTTTGGGTCAAAAACGATTTCAAAAAGCCCTCAATTGTTTTGAAATTGCTCTGCAAGATGAACGCGGAATCAAAGATCCAGAACTATGGAACAATCACGGTTTGGCATTGGCTGGGCTCAAAAAATTTGATCAGGCGATCGCATCTTATGATCAAGCATTGGGAATTAGTCCAGGTGCGATCTTTGTCGATCGCGTCGAGCCTCGTGTAAAAGAGGAAGACTACTATCTGTGGTGGTTTAATCGCGGTACAGCAATGGTTGATCTCCATCGCTATGAAGAGGCGATCACTTCTTTAGATAAATCTATCAAGATTAAACCTAATTATGGCTTTGTCTGGTTTTTTAGAGGACTAGCATTGTTTCGTTTAGAGCGCTATGAAGAAGCCAAAGCTGCCTACCGTCGCGCTGTTTTACTCTCTCCGAATACTCCCTACATTGCATCTAAAGACTTAATTAGCCTTCAAGACTATTTAGTCTACTACGGTCAAGCCGAGGCAAAATCAAGACTTGGAAGTTATCAAGATACGATTCAAGCTTTTGAGCGTGGTCAAAAAATTCGGAGTAGCAACCCTCAGATCAAACTTATTGAAGACAAGAGCAGTGAAAATTTCTATGAGGCTTACATTGATGGCATTCGACTTCTCGAAAAAAGCGAAAACAAAAACGCATTGATCGCTTTTGAAAAATTGATTGTTCAAAAGCCTGATTATACAAATGCTTGGTTTGGAAAAGCAGATGCATTAACGGCTTTGGGACTTTATGCTGATGCGATCGCAGCCTATGAACGGGTTATTGCCATTGAACCTGATGACTATCCCTCTTGGTATAAGAAGGGGAATGTGCTTAGGAAAGTAAACCGTAAAGAGGAAGCGCTGCAAGCATATCAAAAGGCGATCGAGTTGTCAGGTGGATTCTCTGAGGTCTGGCACAATCGGGGCGTGATTTTCTACGATCAAAATAAAGATGCGGAAGCGATCAGTGCTTATTCTCTCTCTTTAAAAGCAAACACATTGTGGGGAGGTATTGACAAAATTGATACCCAATATGCTTTAGCTGCGACCTTATACCGCGCAAAGCGTTATAGTGAATCGCTTTTTGCAGTTGAGAAAGTACTAAAAGATCAGCCAACATACCAAGAAGCTTTGGAATTGCGTAAGTTAATTAAAAAAATCATGGATTGCGATCGCACTAAAATGCCATCTCAATGTAGTGCAGAACCGAATCCCTAATAGCAAAGCAGGGCAACCACGGAGGGATTACCCCTACCTGAAAAAAGCATGAAGCCCTCACCCCTAGCCCCTCTCCCGCAGGAGAGGGGAACCAGAAAAAAACACGAATCTTGCTCACCTTCTCCTACGGGAGAAGGGATTGGGGGATGATGGCAGATCTTCGCTCTGCGTAACATCAGTTTGTTAGCTTTCATCACCAAGATAAGCTTCAATTACAGCCCGATCGCATTTCACGATTTCAGGTTTGCCGATCGCAATTAATTGCCCAAAATCTAAAACCGCAATGCGATCGCATAGTCCCATTACTAAAGGCACATGATGTTCGATCAATAAAATTGTCAGGTTAAAGCGATCGCGTAAACTGCGAATAAAATCACTCAATTGTCCTTTTTCATTAGGATTCATCCCTGCGGCTGGCTCGTCTAGTAGTAATAGTTTTGGTTGTAGGGCAAGGGCGCGAGCAATCTCTAGACGGCGCTGATCGCCATAAGAGAAGTTTTTGGCTTTAACCTCGCGGCGATCGCTTAGTCCCACTAGTGCCAATAGTTCTAAGGAGCGATCATAGGTTTGTTTTTCTTCTTTTTTCGTTGGTGGCAGTCCTAAGATTCCACTCCAAATACCTGTAGTTGTACTGAGATGTCTTGCGATCGCAACATTCTCCAAAGCCGATAGTTCCCCAAATAAACGGATGTTCTGAAATGTTCTGGCAATTCCAAATTTAGCAATCTGATGCGGGCGGCGGTTAGTGATTTCTTGCCCATCATAAAGAGCTTTACCACTCGTCGGGGCGATTAATCCTGTGATTGTATTAAACAGCGTTGTTTTACCTGCTCCGTTTGGTCCGATCACGCCAAAGATTTCATTTTCCTGCACATCAAATGACACTTCATTCACTGCTATCAAGCCACCAAAGCGACGGGTTACTCGCTGAATAGCTAAGATTGATTGGCTATTTAAATTCATAAGTTCCAAAACTTATTAGTAAGCTAAGTAGCTAGGCCTAATTAAAAACCCAGAACCAAAATCTGTACCGCACGCGCAGCGTGCGGTACAGATTTTAGGGTTTTATATTTAATTGTGCATAGCGACTTATAGGCTTGCTTATCCTACCAGAGCTTTGCCTTCTCATAAATCTATAAAAACTGCCATAATTAAGCTTAGTTAATGTTGAACTGTATGAGCGATCGCACCGATTACATTAAAAACATAGATAAATCTCTTGAAATCTCAAATTTATGTCAGGCTCTAGAAGGCTGTGTGTTAGTTGTCGATGACAACCCTACTAACTTGAGTGTGTTGGTGAACTTGCTGCGAGATGTGGGGCTGCGAGTATTGGTGGCAACCGATGGCGAAAGTGCGATCGCACAGACTGAATATGTCAAGCCCGATCTAATTTTGTTAGATGTGATGATGCCGGGGATTGATGGCTTTGAGACTTGCCAGCGCCTTAAGGCAAATCCTGAAACTGTGAAAATTCCGATTATTTTTATGACTGCGCTCTCAGAAACAGTCGATAAAGTGCGCGGTTTATCTTTGGGGGCTGTTGACTATGTGACTAAACCATTTGACCATGAAGAAGTATTAGTCAGAATTCGCACTCATTTAACGATCGCAAAACAACGTCAGACCATCGAGACTCAAAATCTGGAATTACAAGCAGAAATTTGCGATCGCAAACGCGCTGAAGAATCTTTAACGATCTTTCTCCATGCAGTTTCCCATGACTTACGGAATCCTGTCACAGGTTTATTGATGGTATTGAATAATTTGGCGAAGACCGCAAGCAGCGATGATGCAAATATTCTGTTACCACAATCTACGCTGGAGCGAATGCAACAAAGTGGTCATCGACAGTTAGCATTAATCAACTCGTTGATGGAGTCCCATATGAATGATATCCATGGTCTTGTCATTCATCCTCAACCTGTGGCGATTATGGAGGTCGTTCAGGCTGCGATCGCAGATTTACAACCACTTTTAGATAAAGAAGAAGCGGAAGTTGTTGTGCAAATTGCGCCCGAATTACCACTTGTTTGTGCGGATGCGGCTCATGTTTGTCGAGTCTTTCAAAATCTGATTGCTAATGCGATTAAACATAATCCACCAAATCTCAAACTCACAATTTCGGCAAAGATCAGTCCTGAGAATAGTCTTCTTTGTGAGGTTGCTGATGATGGCGTAGGTATGACAAATGAACAAACCGAACATATATTTGAGCTTTACGCTCAGGGAAAGCATCAATCTAAACTGAATCGGCGATCGCTTAGTCTCGGATTAGGGCTGTACATTTGTCGGCAAATTGTCCAAGCTCACGGCGGTGCGATCGGCGTAACTGGCGAGATTGATCTTGGTTCTCGGTTTTGGTTTACATTACCGATGTCATAGCGGAACCCTCACCCCCCAGCCCCCTCTCCCGCAGGAGAGGGGGAGCAGAATCTTATTGTTTTCTTGTTCCCTTCTCCTACGGGAGAGGGGCTAGGGGTGAGGGCTGTAGCTACTAGCGAAGCAGGGCAACCACGGGGGGATTGCCCCTACCTCAAAAATTTGGATTCTGTTTTGGATGGCGTGGCTTCGCCACGCCAACAATAATTGGTTCTAGTTACTTAACGCATTGATTCACGATGAACTTTGACTAGCTTCACTTCATCCTCTTCGGCAAGATACTTATTGATCATGTAAACCACATACTCAGGTTTGAGATTGCTGTCTTGCTTGCAACTACCCATGAAATGGATTTTGGGAAGCTCAGGATCAGGATTAAGGACATTGATTGCAAAAATGCGATCGCGTAATTCCAACATTTGATTGCGACCTGATTTTGAGACTTTTGGCATTTGGATCGAAGTTGCCGCGAGGACACAGTAACCTGCACCTTCGAGCAAATCCATAATGTCCGCAGCATTGCGCTCTTTAGGTGTAATAAAGGCAAGCGTCAGTGTATATTCGGCAACTTCGAGAATAGAATCTAAAGATGGTGAATGTACTTCTACTTCTGCGATCGCATAAATTGGTAAGTCATCATCGAGTTCGGCGCTAAAGCGTTCTTGAAACTCGGCAATGGGAATATTTGCGGTCAGTTCAAAATCGACAAATTCGGCATTGCTAGTTTGACCGAGAGGCAAAGCTTTGGCAATCGAGATACGCGGTAATGGATTAAAGCCTTCCGTATGAGCCACAGGTAGAGCCGCACGACGAGCCGCCCGTTGGAAAAAGCGATGTAAATCGAGATGAGAAATCAAACTCATATCGCCAAGCTTGCCAAACTTCATGCGAACGCGCTGCACTCGCGGCGGCACGATCGGCTTCTCTAAAGAAATCGCAGGGATTTCTGGTGGTGGAATCACGATGTTATGCCCAAATGCGGGACCACAGACTCCACAAGCCGAGCAGCCACCAAATGAGCAATCAGGAATAGTTTGCGCGGCGATCGCCCGTGTCCAATCTTCGACTAGCCATTGCTTATCGATTCCTGTATCAATGTGATCCCAAGGTAGATCATCTTGCATTTTTAACGATGGAGTTTCCCAAACTAGTCCTGCTTCTGCGATCGCCTCTGTCCATGCCCGAAAAGCTTTTTCGGTATTTTCAAACCATGACTCTAGCCCAGCACCTAGTTGCCATGCGCGATACAAGACTTTACCCAATCTGCGATCGCCCCGCCCGACAAAATCCTCCATCGCACTGATCCGCACATCGGTGTAGTTGACTTTGACGTTAGCTAAGCGGCGAAATTGTTGGCGCAATAACTTCTGCTTCTGCACAAAGTCACCGCTCGAAACAGTATGCCATTGGAACGGCGTGTGAGGTTTGGGCGTGAAATTAGAAATGGTGATATTCACCGCGAGTTTCTTGCGCCCTTTTTCGGAGCATTCATTCTGCAACCATGCCACCGTATCGACAATCCCAATCACATCTTCATCGGTCTCCGTTGGTAAGCCAATCATGAAATAGAGCTTTACTTTATCCCAACCTTCGGTATAGGCGATTTTGATACCTTGGAGAAGTTCTGCATCGGTCAAGCCTTTATTAATCACATCGCGCAAACGCTGCGTACCCGCTTCAGGCGCGAAGGTCAGGCTCTGCTGTTGACGACCATCACCACTGCGTAACATGTGGGCGATATTCTCATCAAAGCGATCGACTCTTTGGCTCGGCAATGAGAGCGTAATATGTTCATCTTTGAAGCGATTTTTAATCTGCACGCCCACCGATGGCAAAGCCAGATAATCGGAACAAGAGAGAGAAAGTAATGAGAATTCGTTATAGCCTGTTTCCCGCAGCGCTCTTTCAATAGTATCGACAACCTTCTCAGGATCGACATCACGGGCGGGACGAGTCAGCATCCCTGGCTGGCAAAAACGACAGCCGCGAGTACAGCCGCGCCGTATCTCGATCGTCAGGCGATCGTGAACGGTTTCCACTAATGGCACTAAGCCAATGCTATGCTCTGGCATCGGTGTGGCGACCCGACGCAGAGCGCGAGGCGAGACATCACTACGATTGGGTGCGATCGCACCCGTCTTGATATCCATGTCATAAAACTCTGGCACATATACGCCATCGACTTCATTGGCAAGAGCTAGTAAGGTGGCGCGGCGATTTTTACCAGCGAGTTTCGCGACTTTGAGAACTTCGCCAATTTCAGGTAATAACTCTTCGCCATCGCCAAGAGCAAAGAAATCAAAAAAGTCTGAATAGGGTTCAGGATTAGAAGTTGCCGTCTGTCCCCCTGCGAAAATCAAAGGACATTCATCAATACTCAGTTCACTCCTTTGTTGCCATGTGATCGGAATATTCGCCAGATCTAACATTTCTAAAACATTAGTCGTGCCTAGCTCATAGCTAAGGCTAAAGCCCAAAATGTCAAATTCCCGTAGCGATCGCTTAGACTCCACCGCAAATAAATCAGTACCAGTTTCGCGTAATTTCGTCGATAAATCAGGTGCCGGCAAATAAGCGCGATCGCAAAGCTGTCCATCCTGAGAATTAATAATGCTGTAAAGGATGATATGCCCCAAATTTGAAGCACCCACCTCATAAATTTCAGGATAAGTCAGCGACCAACGCACGATCGCCTTGTCCCAAGGTTTACGCACTGCGCCAAACTCGTTACCGAGATAACGGGCTGGCTTAAGGATTTCGGCGGTAAGTAACTGTTCTACGGGTACGGGCATGGTTTCACGACAATATGAGCTGAACCTATTTTACCTAAACCTGTTTTAAATTTGCGCGATCGCGATTTGCATCCGTGACAGTGATTCAGAAATACCAAGCGATCGCAACTTTGTAACATCAGCTATATTTCTTAAGATGAACTTCGCAACGGTTTCGGTAGCATTAGGATACATTATTAACTCATGTTACGTAGAAGTTAACCAAAGCCCTCACCCCTAGCCCCTCTCCCGTAGGAGAGGGGAACAAGAAAATATTAGGGTTTTGCTCCCCCTCTCCTGCGGGAGAGGGGGCTGGGGGATGAGGACAGATCTTCGCTCTGCGTAAGGTGAGTTATCAAAATCTCAGGAAACTGTTAATGTCTGACGCTAAATCAAACACAGACAAAGAGACTGATTTTTCTGATCTAGCGATCGCAGCCGAGCCAGCGCTAACAGAATGCTCAGCAATAGTTGCCATCGGTGCATCGGCTGGTGGATTAGAAGTATTTACGCAAA
>JAYUSC010000261.1:0-4248 GCA_043755885.1 Pseudanabaena sp.
TTTGGTTTTATATGGATCATTTTTTTCTTGGGGTTCCCGTAAACAAAAAAAGAAGGGCTAACCATTGGTTAGCCCTTCTTTTTTTGTTTACGGAGAGAGAGGGATTTGAACCCTCGGTTGCTTTCACAACATTCGATTTCAAGTCGAACGCATTCGACCACTCTGCCATCTCTCCCGTTGGATATTCTAAGGCATGATTACACCGAACACAAGCAAAAAAATAAAGACTCGCATTGCGAGTCTTTATTTTTTAGATCGGCTAGCTAGCCGATAATCTACGCTTTGACCGCAGACATCGACAAGGTGTAGTAACCCAACTGGTTAGGAACGCGCTCCCATTTACCATCTAGCTTGCCCTTAGACAAGTTTTTGGTAACGCGATCCTTCGCTTGACGGAAGTTTTCTGCCGAGAGATCGCCATAGAGAGCTTTGACAACGCTATCAGCATTGACAAACTCGCCCTTACGCTCTTGCAAAACCTTTTCGATTGCATCAGTCAAGGTATTACCCTGATAGAGAGGACGCATCACCAAAGAACTCATCCGTCCAGACTTCTTAGGTTGTGAAGTTTTAGCTGCTTCTTCAGCCTTTTTTGAAGTCTTAGGGGCTGCCTTTGCAGGGGTCGCCTTAGGAGCCTTGTTTGCTAGAGCCTTAGGAGCTTTGACGGCCTTAGCAGCAGGAGCTTTGACGGTCTTAGGAGCTTTGACAGCCTTAGCAGCAGGAGCAGGTTTAGCCGCAGTTTTTGTAACAGCTTTAGGAGCTTTAGGAGCTTTAGTTACCTTAGGTGCTTTAGTTGCAGGAGCCTCAATCTTCACAGATGCAGCTCTACCTCTCTTAACGGTAGAAGTCGGGACTGTTTTCAAGGTTTCCAAAGATAATGTGTAGTAACCAAGTTGGTTAGGAACACGCTTCCATCTATCTTCGCCCTTACCCTTAGAAAGGTTTTTGGTGACGCGCTCTTTAGCGACTCGGAACACAGCCTCTGTCAAATCACCATAAAGGATACTGACCACATCATCAGCATTGACCGCTTGACCTTGGCGTTCATTCAAAATCTTTTCGATCGCTTCGGTGAGGGTAAGACCATCATACGCAGGACGAGTTGTCAAAGAACCACGACGATGTCCTCTTCCTCTTCCCTTGGCGGTAGGCGCAACTTCAATCTTAGCGACGGCTTTGGGTTTGCGACCTTTCTTGGCAGGTTCAGCAGTTACAACAGGGGCAACGACGGCAGTTACAACAGGAGCGACAGCTACGACTTCTTTCTTTTTAGCCTTTGCGGTCTTAGCGTCTGCGGCGGGTAATGTACCTAGGAGGGCTTCAACATGAGCGAGTTGGGCGCGGGCTTGAGCAACTTTATCTTCATATTCAGTGAGGAAGGCTTGCAAACTGCTATGTAAAGCTTGTAAAGTCGCACCAAAGCCGTCTGGCTGTAGGGTTACAGGTAGATCTATAGTCATATTACGGAAACCAGAAAAATAGTAATGATTGATTGATTGAATTAGCTTGTTTCTTCATACTTTTACTTATGATAGAAGAAACTCATCATTTTGTTCTATCACGTTTTGAGAGAACTCGCAATAGTTTGGAAAGAATTCTCACCATTTTATTTTATTTGTATATTTTTTTAGAAGAAAGAGGGAGTATGTATTGTCCCTTCTTACCTACGGTATAAGTTCAGAGACTGTATTCTCTACCTATCTGGATAAGGTTTTGCGGGTTTCAATTTGCCATAGACACACTGAAACCCACAATAGTTGTTATTTTTTTAAGTCTAGGAGAAACTTTGCTTCGGCAGCGCGATCGCTATTGGGATATCGCGCTAGCAACGTTTGCAAATAATTGGATTGCTCACTGAGAAAGAAGCTCGAAAATAGCAAATCATCAATATATTGGCTTTGAGGAAACTTCACCTGTAATTCAGTGATGATGCTATCAATGCGGCGTTGGTAGTCTGAACGCATATTCTTTTCGCGCTGCTCATAATCTTGATAAGAATAATTACGTTTGCGCGTTGGTTGATATTGCTTAGTCGTCTTTACTCCTGCGGGTGGATGGATACGTTGGGTTTCTGAGAAAGTGTGGTTTTCCCACTGGGCAAGTAGGGTCATGGCAACCATGTAGAGAGATTTTTCGCGAAGGTCGGTCGGGAGACTCCGATCTTCGAGCAAGTTTTGATAGAGGGAAATCGCGATCGCATTTTGACTACCAGCTTGATATTTAGCAAGAATTTCCGCATCACTGCGCTTAGATTCATCACATACCCACCACTCGTTGCAATTCCAGTTCGGCAAGCGATAAAGGCGACTACCATCCCAAATCGGCAAATAACCGTTTTTCCATCCGCCCATTCCTGCCCAATCGGAGGCGATCTGATATCGCGATGCGGGCGTATTTTCGATTTGCCATTGGTGGAGTTTTTGCCAACGTAATTTTTGTTCGCTCAATAATGCTTGAGCTTCTTTCTTAAAGTTTGCGACCTGATTATATTGCCATGTCCAACGCCAGCGCCCTTGTGGATAATAATAAGCTTCGAGGAGAGCATCAGGCATAGCTTCTAGTTGCACATTTGCAGATATCTCTAGAGCTTTGGCATAGTCGTGCGATCGCGCATATTGGATTGCGATCGCATATTGCAACAGAGGGAAAAGGGGTTGATTTTCTGATTCTTGCAGGAGAGTTTGCATTTGTTCGATCGACAAACCCACATCAAGGAGCGACCGCACATGAGGAAAAGCGAGATAAAGGGCATCGCGATCGCCCATCGGTTGCGCCATAATTTTGATCCAGACACGCATCGCTCCGACAATATCATTGTTGGTTTGGAGACTCAGAGCAAGGAAATGATGAGCATCATCGGCTCCAGAATGATCAGCATAGCGCTTCAGCCAGTCTTGCCATGCATTGAGACGTTCTTTCTCAGAGCGTTTGGCATTGCTAGCCAGAACTTCTTCACTACGCGGCTGACCATCAAAATAAGAGCGTCCTGTTAAATCCCCATATTCGCGACAGGCGATCGCAAATTTTGATAGTGGATATTTTTCCACCATTCCCAACAGTAGGTAATAGGCATAGTAACCTTTTGGCGCAAAATTTTCGTAACTAACGATCCGTGAGAGCGAATGTAGTTGGGATAGATCGTTATTCAAAATATTTTTGAGCATTTCTGTCCCTTGAGCATCGCCATGCCGATCTAATTCGGCGATCGCCCACATGCGATCGCTAGCCGAACGATCATTTGCTAAAGAGAGAAAGAATGCACGAGCGAAGGGTGTAATCTGTCCAGCCTTCAGCGCCCCCAATCGCTCAACTAAAATATTCTCTTGAGCATCGCTGGATAATTTTTGATAGAGTGCGATCGCAGATTTGACTTGAATATCTGTCGGTTGTTGCAACTGCTCATACTGCAACCATTCGGATAGACCCACAAAATTCTTATCTTTCTCATAAGGATTTTTGCCATACGCAGCTTCATAGCCGAGTAATCGACTTAAAAACTCCAGATTAAATTGGGCATAATATTGCGGCGAATTCCGAGGTTCGAGATTTGCTTTGGCAAGACTGATTAGCTCTGCACGTACTTTTGGATCATCTAAGCCAAATTCTTTCTCCCAGTCCTTGCTTTGACCGTCTGATGAGTAGGGAGCGATGTCATACAAGTTAGGATAAGCCAAACGCCGTTGAATCTGTCCACGTAACCACAGGGTTGTATAGGGTTTTCCCAGATTGCGAATTCCTTCAATACCATACTTTTGGCGAGTGTCATCACGGGAGCTAGCATAATAACTCAGTAACGGATATGCCTTAGCGCCATATTTTTTCCAGACTGGATTCGCCACGGGATCTTTTCCCCATTTGGCGACAATGATATCTTGGCGGATGGCTTGAGCGATTTCTTGCCATTGGGGATCAAAGCGAAGGCGATCGCGCAGGACATCATCGATTTCTAGTTGCGCGATTTCTTGAGGACTGAAGGAATCCGCAAGTTTGGACATTTCCGATGGACTAGGTATTTTCACTGTTCGTGATTGAAATACTTCTGTCGCTTTCAGGGCTACGCCAAACGAGAAGATGGTGGCGAATATAGTCAATATATATAGATATCGCTTTTGCATTTTTGATCTCCAAATTTGGGCAAGTTGACAGAAAGCTAGATAAGAATTTGCTTTGTATCATTAAACTTGATTTCGGTGAGACAGAAATACTTCTCAGTAAAAAACCTCAAAAAGAAAAGCCAGCCCGAAGGGC
>JAYUSC010000262.1:0-4244 GCA_043755885.1 Pseudanabaena sp.
GTCGCACTAATTCTTCAATTAGTTTGCACACTGAATCTGGCACTTGCCCCCATTCTTCTTGGCTGATTGACTCTATTAGTTCGCTCACGGGCTTTTCCACGTCCTTTACCCTATCAGATTTATTTCCTTTTTACTACCCCCTGTGAACTTCTACCTTTTTTGAAATTAAGATTTAGGCGATTTCTTATACATTTCCGAAATAGCGATCGCAGATTACTTTTAAAACTAGGATTTTTGCGATCGCGTGTATGATTTGCGATCGCAGTTTGCTTTTGAAACTAGGATTTTTGTGATCGTGTGAATAATTTGCGATCGCAAGTTACTTTTTGAAATTAGGGTTTTTGCGATCGTATTCATATTTCTAACATAGCGATCGCAGGTTGTTTTTGAAAATTTGCAAATTAGTTTAGTGTCATTATTTATTCCCCCTTTAATATTGTGACTAGATACTTATCCAGAAGCCATAAAATGGCGATCGCGGCTTAAAATTAAATGATATGGCTAAAAATCCTTCTCGTTCAGATATTGAAGCTCTTTCTGATGATTTGCGTACATTGGTTGACAATCTTGAATCGACTGAGCATGGGGAGCTAATTTATGGTGCTTTAAAGGCGATCGCAAAAATTAGTCAGGCTGATACAGAACGCTTAGACTGGAAAATTTTGGCTGGCTCTTTGCAAGATATGCAAAAGGCGATCGCCGTATTTTATCCCCATCGTTTTAATCGCAAGGTGAGTATTTTCGGCTCAGCGCGTACTGATGTGAATGCGCCTGAATATCGTCAAGCCTATGAGTTTTCCGAAAAAATCACCAAACAAGGATTCATGGTGATTACTGGTGCTGGGGGCGGCATCATGGCGGCAGGTAATGAAGGCGCGGGACAGAATTCTTTTGGCTTAAATATCAGTTTGCCCTTTGAGCAATCGAGTAATGGATTTGTATCTGAAGCTTCGCATTTAGTAAAGTTTCGTTATTTCTTTACGCGCAAATTGTATTTTATTAAAGAGAGTGATGCGATCGCACTTTTCCCTGGGGGCTTTGGTACTCAAGACGAGTTTTTTGAATGTTTAACGCTCTGCCAAACAGGAAGAACAATGCCGCGCCCGATTGTATTAATCGATAAAGAGGGCGGTGACTATTGGAATGACTGGGATGTATTTGTGCAGAATAATTTGCTCGAAAGAGGATTGATCACCAAAGAAGATCGCAGCATGTACAAAATCACTGACGATATTAATCAAGCTTGCCAGTTTATTACTTCGTTTTATAGCGTTTATCACTCTTGTCGATGGGTGGGTAATTTATTTGTAATTCGGTTGCATATTGAAATTACGGACGAGCATCTTGAGCGCCTAAATGATAATTTCAGCGATATCTTAAGCCGTGGCAAGATCGAACGCAGCGCCGCTCTGCCCAAAGAAGCCAATGAGCCACATATTATTGATTTGCCTCGTTTAACGATGCATTTTAATCAACATGATTTAGGTCGCTTATATGAGTTGATTGCGGCAATTAATGACACTTGCGATAGCGGTAATCCGATGATTTGTCATCCTGAACAACGCTAATCATGCATTTAAAAAATTTCGATCGCTACTTTAGTCCTTTGCAATGGCAAGTTATCTTAACGACAGCGCAGATAGCTCATGATCTGAATTTACGAGCTTTTGCGGTGGGTGGAATTGTGCGCGATGCCATTGTTCGCGAAAATCATCCATCGCCGCCTCTACATAAGGATCTGGACTTAGTTTTTGAGGGGACAGAACAGGCTGGTATTAAAGTTGCGATCGCATTGCATCAGCTTTTTCCTGAATCAAAATTACAAATACATGAAAAATTCCAGACTGCGGAATTATTATGGCAAGATTTTGCGATGGACATGGCGACGGCGCGGCGGGAGATTTATGCCTATGCTGGTGCGAATCCGCAGGTAATTGCCACAACTCTCGAAGAAGATTTGTGGCGGCGCGATTTCACAGTTAATGCTTTGGCGATCGCACTCGATCCTAAATCGGGAATTAAAGGCGAAGTGATTGATCGCTTTAATGGTTTGGTAGATCTTGCGAATAAACAAGTACGCGCTATTCGTGAAGGTAGCTTTGCCGAAGATCCAAGGCGTTTGTTTCGAGCGGTTAGATTTGCAGTGCGTCTAGATTTTGCGATCGCACCAGCAACCAATACTGAAATTATCGCGACTACAGCTAGTGGCGTTCATGATGCGATCGGTGGCGCAAGATTGCGATCGGAGCTGCTTTATACTCTTGCAGAGCCTAGGGCTGGTGCAATGTTTGAACTATTGCAAAAATCAGATGCATTGCGCTGTATTCACCCAGATTTAAAGTTATCCCCAGATTTAGCTAATTCGTTTAAGCATCAATGGCGGCGATCGCAATATTGGCTAAAGTTACTAAATCAATTAGAAAACAAAAAATATGCGCCATTGCAACTAGGCTTGGAATTGTTGTTATCCTATTTGCCCCCCCAAATCTCCACCCAACTAGATTTGGGTTTAACCCCTGAACAAAAAACACGACAGGTTAAATTAACGGATTTATTAGTAAATCTGCCAAATTTAGCGAATCAATCTCTTAAAGCCTCAGAAATTACCCAAAACCTGCAAAAATTTGATACTCAGACCTTGATCTTGGCAGGTGTAAAATGTGAACCTGCTCAACGGCGTATTCTTGGGCGTTATCTAACTCAATGGCAACTGGTCAAATCACCATTGACAGGCGCGGATCTCAAGCAGCTTGGCTATGCGACAGGTAAACAAATGGGCGAAATATTGCAACGTTTGCGATTTGCGATAATTGATCGTGAAATCCACACGAAAAAAGATGCGATCGCTTATCTTCTTACCCAATAATAAAGGCGTGCGAAGCACGCCTTTATTATTAAACGCTATAAAATGTAACCATAAAGCTTTCAACGCCAATCAGTACAAAAATTTAGGACAAACACATCATGAGAGGCGGTATTCGCATCGGCAGCATTTCTGGCATTTCCCTATACATCGATTCATCATGGTTTCTCGTCCTCGGCTTTCTAGCTGTCTTGCTGAGTGGTGCTTATACCAAGTTATCGCCATCTTTTTCTCTAGGGTATGGGGCGATCACCGCGATCTTGTTCTTTTTATCGATCGCATTTAATAAAATTGCCCATGCCGTCATGTCCAAGGCGCGTGGTGTCGAAATCAATTCGATTAATATTCAGTTTATGGGTGGGGCAAATACGGTTGAGCAAGAAGCTAAAGATCCTTTCTCTGTATTTAGTATTGCCATCTCAGGACCATTAGTAAACTTGCTTTTGAGTGCGATCGGGTTTACGGCGGCTTGGCTGATTGCAGGCGATATGATTTTTTCTAATAACCCAAAAACTATTGAAACATTGCCCGACAGTATTGGCGATATTCGCACGATTTGGACAATGATTGCCCTAAATATGGCGCGAATTAATCTCATATTTGGGGTATTTAGCCTTATTCCAGCATTGCCTTTTGAAGGTGGTCATATCCTCAAAGCAGCCGTATGGAAAATAACGGGCGATCGCTTTACAGGTATCCGATGGGCGGCGCGATCGGGGCAATTTTGCGGGATTTTGACGATGATTTTGGGAGGCTTGCTAAGCCTTAACGGTAGTCCTATTGGCGGAATTTTTCTGATCTTTATTGGATGGTTTTTATTTGGTAATGCAGGGGGCTATCTCTATCTCAACAATTTGCAACAAGCTCTACTTGATATTAATGCTGAAGCGGCGATGACAAGAGATTTTCGCTTGGTTGATGCCGACATCTCATTGCGTGAATTTGCGGATAAATTCATATTAATGGAAGAGAAAGATGCAAGCCCCATTTATATTGCTTCATCAAATGGGCGCGATCGCGGCATCATTTTGGCTGGATCTATCCGCAATATTGACAGCAGCGAATGGCAAACAAAAACTTTGCAAACTCTAATTAAACCTTTTGACGAAATTGATACTGTCGATCTCAAAACCCAAATTTCAACGGTTGTGAATTTACTCGAACAAAAACAATTACGTTATTTAATTGTGCGATCGCCTGTTGGCTCAGTTGCTGGAGTAATCGATCATGGCGACATCATCAAAGCTTTAGATAGCAAACTTCTTTGGCGGATTCCTTCTGAATATGTCAAGCAGATTAAAGCTGATGGGAAATTCCCTGCTAACTTCCGTTTAGTTGAAATTTGTGAACAGTTAGAGATCTCCAAAACCAAGATATAGGA
>JAYUSC010000263.1:0-1832 GCA_043755885.1 Pseudanabaena sp.
TGCAAAGCAACACTTTCAACAAAAATATTAGTTTGGATTTCAGAACAAAGTGCTGTAGGGAAAAAATTATGCCACAAGTCAATCCTTTTACGATCAGAATGCAAGTTGGAAGAATGTTTGAGCAAGGTCAATCGCTATTCGCAGAGCTCAAAGTCCAAGACTGGCTAAAGGAACGCAATCATAATCCTAAAGAGTATGTAATTCGCTTCCATCAAAAAATGGCTCCAGTCGGTTCCAATTCTTCTGTAATGATAGAGATAGAACTCATTCGCAAAGATGGTCAACCCATTGACGAATGGCTATCACAAGAAATTAATCGTCAAAGCTGAAGAGATTTGTCAACCATTTGTAGTCTGTAAATCTTTACGGCGAAGAGATTCAATGTTGGCTAGTACATATTCAAATAGCTGACTGTCTTTGTAAATTCCTGCAAACTTTCGCCAAGGATGTTCGCGCTTGGGAATTTCTACTTCTAGAGATACAACTGCATTCCCTGATAAATTTTCAGTAATTAATCGATATAGTTCAGAAATAGCTGAGTAGCGATCGCTGCTAGTAACGCTATATTCAGGTAGTCCTAATACTCTGGCGCTGACTTTGCCATCTTTCTCATTTTTGACTAAGACATTGATAGATAGCTTGGTTTGTCCATTGAGCAGTTTAGCGTTCATAAAATATACCTTGAGCGATCGCATTAGTTACGATGCTTTATATTATGACACTGCTCAATGAGGATGAAAGAATCACTGGATAAATAATGTTGGGAAAATATTGCAGTCAATTTTAATGCTAGAGGCTTCGGGGCTTAGGGACAGCCAGCCTCTAGTACTACTAACTGTTGAGGTCACCAAGATAGATACCAGTGCCTGTCTCGACTTACGAAGCTTTTCTAGAAACCAAGAAACCACGTTGCAGATATCCGCTAGGTTGATGTAGCGGTTAGCCTTCTTTTTTACTGCCTTCCTAAATTTCACTAAGCCCATTATAGCTATTTTACAAATACTATCTTACAAACTGATTTTTTGAATAGGCGATCGCAGTTTGTGGTGATTGAGTGTGCGATCGCTATTTGACTGGGTTTTCCAAAGAGACAATAAAGCTTGAAAGTGATTGTAGGAAATGAGTTTACGGAAAATAACGATAAACTTCCTTACGGTGCAAAACCCGAACAAAAGCTATAGTTTCCTCTTCTACAAATAGTCCGACACGATAATCACCCACACGAATCCGATAAAAACCTTCATGTCCTTGAAGAGATTTAATATTGCGTATTTCTGACAAAGTGCTTGCTAATTCCACCTCTTCAACAACTTTTTGAATACGTTTCAGGGCTTTACCATCTTTAAGCCCTTTCAAATCCTGCTTAAAAGTTTTGCGAAATTCAACCTGCATACTTACCGCTCAAATAATTCAAATACTTCATCTCTTCCCACATTCTCAGTGTCTTTCCCCTCAGCGATCGCTTTTGCCATCGCCACTTCTTCCATCGCCTCATAAAACAAATCCAGAATCCAGCTACGTTCTTGTATTAACAACTCGTGTAAGGCTTCTTTGAGCAAAGGCTTTAGTTCTTCTACCTGTAAATTCAACATAAGTATGTATAAGTCACAATCTATAGTGTCCATCATAGGCTAAATTACGGAGCGATCACAGTATAGGAGATTAAATATGCGATCGCAGGTAAAGACTTTAGGAATAAACGCGCAGAAAAAAGGAAATTAGGAAAGAATATCGGGTAGTGTTTCAAAGTTGTTGAATAGCCATTGAGGAAAGAACTGGAAATTCATAGCGATTGATAAATAAACCAACTACAATATCGTGCATCAAAATGG
>JAYUSC010000264.1:0-1831 GCA_043755885.1 Pseudanabaena sp.
CTTTTACGGGAAGAGAAGGAGAGCCTAAAAACGAGATCGAATCGTATACATTAAAGGCAATGTGGTTAATGATGCTTTCAGAATTTGAAGCAAGTGTTAAACAATATGCTGAGAACTATATTGATAAAATAAAAGGAAGAGATATATCTGATATACATATATGTTTATTAATTAGAAGCTTTTATGGCAACTCTGAAGATGAGTTGACCATAAATAAAATTGTGTCCTGCTACAAGAAAAATCCGCAAGACATAAGTTATCGTAACTTCACTAAAGATAGAGTTCCTAAATATAAGTCTGAGGCAGTCGAGAAGCTTTTTAACAACATGGGAGTTTTTTTTACACCAGATGAACATGCTTTATTGTCAGTTTTAAATAGTGTGGCATCAACCAGAGACTCTATAGCTCATGGAGATATTGGCGTTGAAATAACAAGAAAACAGTTAGAAGATCAGCTTCAAAATCTTAGCGACCTTTCAAAAATGCTAGAGGCAAAACTCGCGTAAGTATTTCTGCACCCACTTTTTTTGTAACTACAAAAATGATCGCAACTTTCGTAGATTGCATTCATAAAACGCAACGAACCCTATTGTATATGCTCAGATCTTAGACTTTTTCTGCGCGATCGCAAAAGCTATCTGCGATCGCACAAAAACTTTGTCTCTGTCTCTGCTAACTACTGGACGGACTAGCGATCGCAGTAAATTTTTGACGAGCAGTGCGATCGCAGATACTGATGGTACGATTTTAACTGGATGACAACTTTGACATTTATCTCTTCCTCATTTAACCTCTATGGCGCGACAATCTAGATCCACTAATGCTGCTGCTAAATCTTCTCAGGGTAGTCTTGGGCTTTCTGACTTGCGGAATCGGCTCAATTTTTTGGAAAAAGAAAATGATAAATTGCTAAAACAAATCGAGTCAAACCGTACTAAGTTAAATAATCTCAACGAGAGTATTAATGATGTTGGAATTGCGATCGCACAACGCATCGCTCCGCTTCGTCAAAAAATATTAGAACTCGATCGCCAAATTCATGATGTATTTAAGGAAATCTTTGCTGGCAGAAAGTTAGGGAAGAAATCTCGAAAAGATATTGAGTCAGTTTACTATCATCTCCAAGCAGATGGGCTGCTCAGTCCTCAAAAGCTGCCTTCTAGTGCTGATGTAAAAATTGATGATTCTGAGGAAGAGCCAGAATGGAGAGACGATGAGGGGCAGTCTGGATTTATGGAAGATATTGCTAAGCCCGATCGCGATGATCTAAAAAAAATTCGCCATCTTTTTTTGCGTCTAGCCGATCGCTTTCATCCTGACAAAGTTACTGATGAAGTGGAAAAAGCTTTTCGGACTGAGGTGATGAAAGAAATTAATCTGGCTTATCAAAATGGTGACTTGGCAAGGCTTTTGGAGATCGAAAAGCAGCAAGATTTAGAGGCTTTGATTGACCGCGATAGTTCTGATGATCTGACTCGACATTGTGCGAAAGTGGAGTCAGAAAATTCTTTTCTGAAGAAACAACTTGAAACTCTCAAGCGGCAACTAAAACTCACCAAAAAAACTCAACAGGGCGAAATGACCGCTGTTTTTAAGAGGATCACTAAATATGGTGGTGATCCTATTGGCGAAGCTTTACTTGAGGTTGAGGCTCATGCCGAGGTCGTTGAACAACTACATAAATTTGTACTTGATTTTCGCGATCGCCGTATCACAATTCAAGAGTTTTTGAGAAGTCCCGCAAATTTGATGCAGCAGCAGATGACGGAAGAGGATTTGATGTTAGAGTTTTTAGCACAATTTCAGCGGTAAAACCCAAAAGATAGTTGTG
>JAYUSC010000265.1:0-4237 GCA_043755885.1 Pseudanabaena sp.
GTTAAGGACTTACACAAAATAATAAAACCCAAAAGGGTTAAGCTCGCCGTAACCCTTTTGGGTTTTATATGGATCATTTTTTCTTGGGGTTCCCTAAAGTAATAAAAAGCGAGAAAAAAGAGTCAAGAAAAATAGCGACAGAAGCTTACTCAATCGGCAAAAAAAGCTAAGTGAAGGATTTGGAAAAGCCTTGTCGGAAATATTCAAAAATAAAGCGCTGATTATTTCAGGATGACTAGTTCGCCGCGATCGCAAGCAGCCTTAAACTCCTCTCCAAAATCACAGGTTGATAGCTCCCCTAGTTGAATATTGCGCTCAAAGTCTGGCAAAGACGAATTAAGTTCTAGCGATCGCAAACAAAGTGAGAGGCGGGTGATCTCGATCGATTCTTCGGCAACATCGCAACCAAATAAATTATTTTGCAGGATATACGTTATTGATGTCGTTGGTGGTTTGGGAGCGATCTCATCAGTATCGCTCGCTAACTTAGTTAATAGATAATCAATGCGATCGTGTTCAGAAAGCAAAAACTCTAAAGCCGTTGATAAGAATACACCTGCACCACATTTAGGATGTAGGATTTTGATGTTTAATAAACGTTCTCGATATGCTTGGCAATATGCCAATGTACCTTGATGCTCATCTTTTGGGATCGCTAAATGCTGCTGCAATGTGCGAATTACTGATTCACTCTGCAAAATTGCTTTGCAAGGCAATTTTGGAATACGGCGTTTACTGAGATTGCTGAGATCTTTACGATATTGTGATAACTCCCTGATTGATTCATCAAAGAGACAAGTCAGAATATGCCGCGTGATATCTTCGCAAAAGTCAAAACGAGCAATCTCTTTGATCTGACGACATAATTCATCGCCAACAAACAGAGCCTGATCTAAAATGCGATCGCTGGCAAACAGACTAAATGCATAAGCATTAATGGGAATGTGATAATTGGGATTGCCATTTTGCACCCAATTAAATATCGCTTTGTAGTTTTCCCAAATCGGTTGCTCGATATAGGGATTCTCAAATCCGTAGGCATCTTTAATTAAATTTTCAGGTAACAAGTCGCGATCTTCGCAATAAGCGACAAACAAGATGCGGTTTAAGAGTTTTTGAGATTGATAAATTGCGATCGCGATCGCATCTTCAGCCTTAATCTGGAGCTGATTTTGGTCAGAGCCAACAGGATGCGCTAATAGTTGCAATCGATAGCGGAAATCCTTGATGAGCTGACTGCGAATTTTATAATAGTGACTATAAAAATTTTTGAGAATCTCGGATTCTAGCTGGTGAGACTCTTCTAGCAAATGCGTAGTTCGCGATCGCTCTTCACTATTGGCAATTCCCCTCAGCAAAGTCCGCCGCGACAATAAAAAATAAAAAGCTTTGAGTTGTCCTAAATCCGCCAACGATTCCCATGCAAATCTCTGACAGAACAAACTCGATCCATGGCGATGATAAAGACAGATTTCTCGATAATCTAAGACAATCAACCATTCAGTGGTTTCATGCTCTGCTTCTGGCTTGACGATCGCTCCTTGCTCAGTATTAACTCGGATTTCGGCGATCACATTTGCAGATGTTTCTGTAAAAAAGCCAAGCGCAGGATGTGGATGTAATTCTAATTCCCAAGCCCCACCGTTGCTCTCAAAGGGAGATTTATATCCCAAAATATCAACAAAAGTATCATGTAAAAACTGTGCTTCGGCAAGCAGATTAGAAGGTTCGCCATCATTGGCAAAACTTAGCCATTTCTGCACAATTTGAAAGCGATCGCCTAAATCTTTTGGAAAGCCAAAAGAACTAATCCGCTTGGCAAGGGGCTTAGGATGAAATAGTGAGTAGTAAGGCGATCGCTGATTCATGCATCTTTGATTGCATTTGGAGCTGAGCTTTGCGCTAGTTTATTTTCGGCATCTACTTCTGCAAGTAGACTTTGGCGCTCTTCGGGCGACATTTCTTCTAACTGCTTGGTCAGCACCGCTTTTTTGTAATCATCTAGCTGCTGATTGTAGGTCATGGTTTGCGTAACCGCCCGAAAGACGTAGGTCGAAATCCAAGCGATTAATACGCCGATTAAAACCACTTGGCTCCAAACACCCGCATTCGTCACGTCAAAGCCAGAGGCGCGAAACACCCAAAAGGCAACTCCACCAAACCCGAAAAAAGCAACCATAATTGCGATGGCATCAATGCGGCGCATAGTTTTAATCTCAGAAAATATTTCTTGTTAAACTGAGTGCTTTGCACTCAGTTTAAATTTAGGCTTAAATTTGTCGCGCTTCAGGACGAAAGTTAAAAAATGGAGAAACTAATAATAATCCTGGGAAGAAGAAAAAGGCGAGAAAGCAGAGGAATACTCGTTCTACAGAGCCAGTTTTGTACCAACGCGCTTTGAAATAAAACAACACCAGCAATGGGATCACCAGTAAATATGCACCTGCGATCGCAGCATAGACAATTGCAGCCAATATGGGGGCAGTAAGAAGCAAAGACATATTTCGATCTGGATAAAATTGTGTAGATGGATCTATCTAGAGATTGTAACAGGATATTAATCGTCAAACTCAAAAAGGTAAGGGCGGCGCGAAGCGCCGCCCTTACCCTTTTGGGAGCAATAATTCAATTGTTTGATTTTGAGTTATTAGAGTGCTAACATGAGAAACGCTGAAAAATTTACCCGAATAAATCCCTAAGAACTGTGGCACCTCAACAACAAAAGATTCGGATTCGTCTCAAAGCTTTCGATCATCGCCTGCTAGACTCATCCTGCGAAAAAATCGTCGAAACTGCTAATCGTACAAACGCTGCGGCTGTTGGTCCTATCCCCCTACCAACCCGTCGTCGTATCTATTGCGTTCTGAGATCTCCTCACGTAGATAAAGACTCACGCGAACATTTTGAAACCCGCACTCATAGTCGGATTATCGATATTTATCAACCATCCGCAAAAACTATCGATGCGCTTATGAAGCTGGATCTAGCTGCTGGTGTGGACATCGAAGTTAAGCTCTAAAGTTCAACTTTTGGACTTTAAGAAGATGGGGCGCTTTGCGCCCCATCTTCTTTTTTGAGCTTTAATTTGGTTTACACTGGTTTTTAAAGTATCGTAGCTTCAAAATCTCGCTCTAAAGGAATTAAGATGCTCAAAAAGCTAAAGATTAAATATCTTTTGGCATTATTGTTGGCTGCGATCGCCACAATAATGTCGATAATGCTCGGACATAGTTTGAGCCTTGCGGAGATTAAAACCCAGCCACAAGTTCAGGCTCAACAACCATCTGCTGAGACAAAAATTAAAAATGTGAGCTTGCAAAATGTCGGCTTAGAAATGCAAAAGGTTGCTGAAGGCATTTATGCTCTGGTTGCTAGTACTGATTACCCTCCCGCACGTCCTGATGTAGCGATCGCCAATGGTGGGATCGTGATTGGTAGTGATGGGGTATTGGTAATCGATCCCTTCCAAACACCTGAACTAGCAGAGCTAATGATCGCCACGGTCAAGTCTCTGACCGATCAACCGATCAAGTATGTTTTGAACACTCATTATCACTCCGATCACACGGGTGGAAATTCAGCTTTTGTGAAGCGGGAAATCCCTGTGATGGGGCGCGGCGTGATTCGCGAGTATATTCAAAGCGGCAAAAACAGGACGGCTGGAGTTACGCCTCCAAATGTGATTATCAATAGTCAAACTGATCTGTGGTTAGGTGATCGCCAAGTACGCATTGAGCGCGTCGATGGACATTCGGCAGGAACTGATTTGGTGGCCTATGTGCCTGATGCCAAAGTATTGTTTACGGGCGATATGGTATTTAACAAACGCATTCCTTACACAGGCGACAGTGATATCCGTCAGTGGCAAGGTAGTTTGTATCGTTTGATTGCCATTTATCCCGAAGCGAAAGTTGTTCCTGGGCATGGTGATGTTACCGATATCATAGGTTTGCAAGCACAACAAGCTTATTTTAATTGGTTAGAACGTACAGCTTTGGAGTGGAAGGGTCAAATTTTAACGAAGGAGCAAGTCCTTGAGAAATTCGCCAAAATTCCTGATGCTTACAAAGACTACAAATTTAAAGCGATATATCCCCTTAATTTAGAGTCAGCCTATGAGCAGTTTACTCGCAGTGCCACGATTCCTCTAATTCCCTAACACTTAAAGATAGCGGCGCTTTGCGCCGCCATCTTTAAGTGTTAAACATCTCGAAAAACACTTGACAACGAAAAAAAA
>JAYUSC010000266.1:0-1828 GCA_043755885.1 Pseudanabaena sp.
ATGTCGTTACAAAGCTCAGCGTGTAACCGAAGCAATAGCTGGTGTTGCTGAGAAGCCCACCCTATACTCGTCCGCGAGTTAGGGCTGGGAGTCGTCACAACGAGTTACATTACTTCGACCATCAAAAAGAAATTGATCAAGAAATCAAAGAAGAATGGGAGCAAGTCCAAGGGAGTACTAGCCAATCTGTGCGATCGCCTTTTTATATCAGGATGAAAGCTCAAGGAGTTCTCTAAAATGGCGATCGCATTTTATATGGATGTTCACATCCCTCAAGCAATTACACAACAATTACGTCTAAAAAGTAAAAAGCAGCGCGACGCGCTGCTTTTTACTTTTTAGACAGAGGCGGCTTGCCACTCTAGTTTATCTAATGTGTGTGAACGCTCTAACGCACGCTCGAAACTATCAAGCTTAGGTTCAATGAAGAAAGGTTCACCGACATAGCCTTGGATTGCTTCTTGAGTCTTCAAGCCGTTGCCTGTGATGTAAACAACTGTGACTTCTTCAGGATCGATTTTGCCAGCTTCCACTAGCTTCTTGAGAACTGCGATCGTCGTGCCGCCAGCAGTCTCGGTGAAGATACCTTCCGTTTCAGCAAGGAGCTTCATGGCTTGGATGATTTCATCATCATTAACCATCTCAATGTTGCCGTTGGTCTTGTGCGCGATGTCGATCGCATAAATACCATCAGCAGGATTACCGATCGCAAGACTCTTGGCGATAGTCTTAGGCTTAACAGGTGTAATAAAATCGCGACCTTCTTTAAATGCGGCTGCGATCGGCGAGCAACCTTCAGCTTGTGCGCCACTGAAACGAACAGGTTTGCCTTCGATTAAGCCCACTTTTACAAATTCATTAAAGCCTTTATAAATCTTGGTGAACAGTGAACCAGAAGCAAGAGGCGCAACGATGTGATCAGGAAGCTTCCAACCGAGTTGCTCAACTACTTCATAGGCAAGGGTCTTGGAACCTTCGGAATAGTAGGGACGCAAGTTGATATTTACAAAGCCCCAGCCGTGAGTATTAGCGACTTCAGAACAGAGGCGATTTACTTGGTCGTAGTTGCCATGTACTGAGAAAACTTTGGGATTGTAAATCGTTGTACCAAGAACTTTGCCAGCTTCGAGGTCAGAGGGAATGAATACGCAACATTCTAAACCTGCATGAGCTGCGATCGCAGCGGTAGAGTTGGCAAGGTTGCCAGTACTAGCACAAGCAACGGTGGTGAAACCTAACTCAATGGCGCGGCTGAGTGCAACAGAAACGACACGATCCTTGAAGCTCAAGGTGGGCATGTTCACAGCATCATTTTTAATGTAGAGATTTTTGATGCCGAGACGTTTGGCAAGACGGTTGGCCTTGAGCAAAGGGGTCATGCCAGTAGAAACATCGATATAGTTTTCAGTCTTGACTGGTAAGAAATCGCGGTAGCGCCAAATTGAGAGGGGACCAGCTTGAATTGTTTCACGGCTGACTCTGGCTGCGATCGCATCGTAGTTATAGGCAACTTCTAGAGGACCAAAGCACAGTTCGCAAACGTGCATCGCCTTGGCTTCATATTCTGCACCGCACTCTTTGCACTTGAGATTACTGAAGGTTTCAACGCGATCGCTGGTGTAAGGAGAAACAATCGTTGCAGTCATGTTCTTGGTTGCCTTTCTAGTCGTTAAAGGTTTTGATTTGAGTTTCTTATTGATATGAACTTTAACACAGCCCTTTTATAGTCGTCAAATATACCAGACTAAAATAGTCGGGTTTCAAGCTTAACGCCCCAAGACTACTTTCACCACACCATATATAGTTAACCCAAAAGAGAGTTGCAGCG
>JAYUSC010000267.1:0-4231 GCA_043755885.1 Pseudanabaena sp.
GAACGACGATGGAAGCTAATCGCGCTAGAGTCACACAGGCTCGTGAAGCTTTATCTTTGCAACAGGCGGGATCACGTCCTCAAGAAGTCGATCGCGCCGAGGCGCAAGTTATCGCCGCGTCAGGATCTTTGCAAAGCGCAGAATCTCAGTTAGAAGATACAATCATTCGCGCTCCCTTTGATGGCGTGGTAGTCCGAAAATATGCTGACCCCGGGGCATTTGTGACTCCGACAACATCAGGAAGTGCGGTGAGTTCGGCAACTGCTTCTTCGATTCTGGCGCTGGCTAGCAATAACCAAGTCGTGGCAAATGTGGCTGAGGCGAACGTTGCTCAAATTAAGATTGGGCAGAAGGTTACCTTCCAAGTCGATGCTTATCCTAATCAAAAGTTTAATGGTCGGGTCGTCTCGATCTCGCCGCAAGCGATCGTCAACCAAAACGTCACCAGTTTTGAAGTGAAAGCTGAAATTATTTCTCAAGATAAGCAAATATTGCGATCGGGCATGAATGCTAGTTTAGAGTTTAAAGCTGGTGAATTAAAGGATGTGCTGGTTGTGCCAACCGTTGCGATCGTGCGAGAAAAGGGTTTGACGGGTGTATATGTCAAGACCGATCAGAGTGAAACGCCTGTGTTTACACCAATTGAAACAGGGCTAACTGTTGATGATAAAACGGAGGTTAAATCGGGTTTAACTGGTAACGAGAAAATTTTTGTCTCTTTCCCTGAAGGTTCACGTCCGAAGACCAATCCTACAGGTATTCCTGGATTGTCGCCTTCTCCTCAACGCAGTCGTAGTTAAAAGCGCTATAAATTTATGCAAAAGTCAAAGCCATTAGCAAAACCACGCATTCAAGTCGCGAAGGTTCCCTTTGCCGAAATCCTGACGATGGCGGCGGAGTCGCTCTGGAATAATCGTTTGCGAACTGCCTTGACGATGCTGGGCGTAATTATTGGGATCGCGGCGGTGATTGCCATTACCTCAATTGGACAAGGTATTCAAAAGTCAACGGAAAGTCAGTTACAAGCCCTCGGCACAAATTCGATTAACGTCCTGACAGGTGCAGCGAGGACAGGTGGCATTAATCAGGGCGGAGGCTCAGCTTCCACTTTGACTTTGGAGGATGCTCAGGCTGTTGCCAAAGCACCTGCGGTGAAGTTGGTATCCGCATATTTACAGCGGACTCGGCAGGTTTCCTATGGCAGTCAAAATACTTCCACGTCGGTCTTAGGCACAGATGTCAACTATTCACCGCTCAGAAATACTTTCCCCATTGAAGGAAGATACTTTGAACAGGAAGACATTGATAATGCCAAATCAATGGTGGTGCTTGGCGCTAAAGTGCGTGCGGATTTGTTTGGTCGGGGTAATGCGATCGGAGAGCGGATTCGGATTCAAGGCGAGCAGTATCAAGTCATTGGCATAATGGAACCCAAAGGAGCTTCGGGTGGATTCGATCAGGACGATCGCGTATTTATTCCGCTCAAAAACATGTCGGCGCGACTGGTGGGTAATAATGCGCTGCAAGGCATATCTGTGAGTGGATTTTGGGTGCAAGCACTTGATGAATTAGAACTTGAAGCAGCCCAATTTCAATTAACGAATCTGTTACGGCTACGGCACAAAATTTATCCACCACAGGCTGATGATTTTCGGATTGTCAATCAGACCGATATCGTCAGCGCCTTTACAAATATAGTTGGCTTACTGACGCTAATGGTCGGTGCGATCGCAGCCATATCTCTAATCGTCGGCGGCATCGGCATCGCGAATATTATGCTAGTTTCGGTAGTAGAACGTACCCGCGAAATCGGTGTTCGCAAAGCATTAGGAGCAACGCGATCGGCGATTTTAAATCAGTTTCTCACCGAAGCAATCTTAGTGTCAGGGCTGGGCGGTGTCGTTGGGATTGGGCTAGGCGTTGCGATCGCATATACTTCGGCAACGATTTTCCAATTCCCATTTCTGATTTCGATTTGGTCAGTGGTGGCGGGTTTTGGTTTGTCGATGGTGGTGGGCTTAGTTGCAGGGGTAATTCCTGCGCGGAGTGCCGCGAAGTTAGATCCGATTCAAGCGCTCAGAAGTGATTAAGATAAGAGTTGCTTCGTAACTCTTATCTTAGAAACCATTTAAGAATTACATGACACTTAAATCTCGTTTAAAGATATGGGTGTCTAGCCCCCTAAATCCCCCAATTCTGGGGGGCTTTAATCTTGTTCCCCCCAGAATTGGGGGGCTAGGGGGGCAAAAACTACAACTCTTAAATGAGTTCTTAGATTTGGCAATGC
The DNA here is from genome assembly GCA_043755885.1 of Pseudanabaena sp. GTDB lineage: Bacteria > Cyanobacteriota > Cyanobacteriia > Pseudanabaenales > Pseudanabaenaceae > Pseudanabaena. The sequence goes on from JAYUSC010000267.1 coordinate 2,288, forward strand.
AATTTAAGGAAATTTATGATCCGTTTAGAAAATATCCGCAAAGCTTACCGACTAGGTGAAGTTGATGTACCAATTCTCAAAGGTATTAACTTAAAAATTAAGTCTGGAGAATATGCCGCCATTATGGGCATGTCAGGCTCTGGCAAATCTACACTAATGAACATAATCGGCTGTCTCGATCGCCCCACATCTGGCAAATACTATCTCGAAGATCGTGAACTAACCACTTATAACGATGATGAACTAGCTTTTATTCGCAATCGCCGCATCGGGTTTGTGTTTCAGCAGTTTAATTTACTCTCCCGCTCAACGGCAATCGAGAACGTGATGCTGCCAATGATTTATTCCAATATCCCCAAAGAAAAACGCCATCGCCTCGCCACTGAAGCCCTAACCCAAGTCGGACTTAGCGATCGCATGTCCAATCGCCCCAATCAACTATCGGGTGGACAACAACAACGAGTTGCGATCGCAAGAGCGTTAGCCAATCGCCCTGCATTAATTCTTGCCGATGAACCGACAGGAGCGCTGGATACGCAAACATCTCATGAGGTAATGGAACTATTGGGAGAGTTAAATTCGCAAGGCATTACGATTGTTCTGGTGACCCATGAGCATGACGTTGCAGCTAGAACTCACCGTATTATTCGGATTCAAGATGGTTTGATCGTTAAAGCAGAACAGAATACTGTTAGTTAACCCGTTTCAAAAGGTTTAAGCTTTTAACCTGCACTTGAGTGCAGGGCTACTGCTAATCATAATGATGCGAACAAGTCTAAGCGATCGCATTCTCAGCAACACTCACCCCCTACCGATCTAAAATTGCATCATAATCGCTATGTATACCAATCCAAAACCAGACAATACCTTCTGGCTTTTCGAGTCCAAGCGCTCGATAATTATCTGTTATCCTCACAGACCATAATTGTTTGCACTTTCCAACTTTCTCAAAGTGAAGCGAAGGATGGAAAGGATTACTTTTTAACAACTCATAGTTTTTATCTGCGAGTGTTTGGATATCTTTTGGAAGTTTGTTATATGCTTTCCAAAATCTAGGTAGGGTCAGGTGATTCATAAACTTTTGGCTAGCCCTGCTTCGTACTCGCTATCAATCTCATCTAATAACTGATCAAGCTTTCCAGAATCAAGATCGTCGTCTATTTGCTGATCCCATATTTGCTCATGGTAATCTATCAGCCATGTTGTTAGGTTGGCTCGTAAGGCAGCATGTAAAAATAAGTTGAGCATTTTTTGAGCCAAGCTCTATAATGATAGAAGGAGGATTTGGATTGAGATAGTCATGTTCAATGTTGAGGCTATTGAAGCAATACAACGCAAATATGAATCTTTCCTGCCATACTTGAATGAAAGAACACGACGGGTATGGGCAGGAATGGAAGCAAAAGAATTGGGACATGGAGGAGTAAAGCTGATTGACTGACAAAAGTCTAGGAAGCCCAGTTGGAAGTAGAAGCGGAGAATTCAATACGATAGAGCTTGTATAGATGCTGTTTACGAGAAGCAATGGCAGGATCAGGGTCAAAATTAGAAGTAAAAAAGTAGGAAGAAAAGAAATCCCAGTTTTTAGTGATAGCGGTGTGAACCCAGTTCCAGCCAATCTTGAGATAACTAAGCCCACGAAACCAATGAGGGTCAACGAAACGCCGATAGCCAGAATCAGCAACAGCGATTCCTTGAGCGGTCAAAAACAAATTGGCGGGATTTATTCTTGGATTGTTCAGCCATCGCGACATTTGCCTTTGCTTACTTTGGGCGTACAACGCTTTGGTGTTGATATGGCTGATCACTTCGTTAAATTCACACTTCCTGTGGCGATCATTCCCCACATCATCCACGCCATTACACCTAAATGTCGCACATCCGACCATGGACAGTATTGACTCCCATATTTTATTAGTTCATTATAGATTCGTGAGGCGTTTT
>JAYUSC010000268.1:0-4226 GCA_043755885.1 Pseudanabaena sp.
CAACAATTTTGGGTTCTAGTATTAGCTACTTATGTTTGTGATTTACTAAAAATCATCGCAAACACTTGCTTAATCGTTAGCAGTACCAAACCAAGAGCAATCACGGCAAAAATCATCGTTGCGCCAGTACCGATCGCTAACAATAATGTGCGAACTACAGTTGCAACACGATTAGCCAGAGTATTGGTAGTCTGCAAAGGCGCTGAAGCTAGCTTTTGCGACACAACATTTGTAAAGGCGTAAAGCCCCGTAGCGAGAGTAGCCGATATGGCTGCTCCTGTCAGGTTTTTAAAAGGAGAGGGAGATACGTCTTGTGGGGATGGGAGATTGGCTTCTTCGGGCATATCAGCTTGCAAAATCTTTAACTAGGTGGTGACAAGCAACAGCAAATCTTGCTGTCACTTGTCTTTGATGTATTGCGACTTGCGATCGCAAAAAAATCGCTTAAGCAGGCAAAAAACTTAATATCTTTGACCACAAAATGATTTAAGATATCCGCACTCAACACAAAAATGCTAGTCCCACTGGAAACAGTGGGCTTTTTTCTGCGTACTTTTATCATTGCACAAATGTTTGTGCGATGCGACAACGAAATTTTCACAAAGACATCCAAAAAGACAAGATACCGCGCGGAGCGCGGTATCTTGTCTTTTTGGATGCTAGCCGAATCAGACTTTATGGCTCTTGAGCGCAAGCAAATGTTGCATATAACATTTACATAACTTCTATATATCTTTTTGATAACCAAATCATCCTAAAAATCACTTTTAAATAATTAAAAAAGTGAATAATGTCTATAACGAATACTTTCCTAAGCTTTCTCAGCAAGAAATTAAATATAAAATCCCAGAGTCTTATCACCTGCTTTGCGGACGGGATAGATCCTAGCTCTGGTTTTTTGATTATGCCGAGGTATTTATAAGCTTTAAGTATTGTCTATCTAATACTTTAAAGAATGAAATTATTATGTTCTGGACAGCAGATCGTATTTACTCTCAAGGAATCGAACAAGCGCAAGAAAGAATTTATGAATTCTTTTTAGAAATTGTGCACCGTAAATCCCCAGATGAAGTACTAGCAGATTTCAAGAATTTATTCTTGGATTTTGGGGACGGTCATAATTCCGAAATCACTGAAGCACTTGATCAAATCTTGACTGCATATAATGAAAAAGAGTTTTTTTATACGCTAAAACGTTGCTGTTATATTCTCATCAACAATTGGACGGTTAGTAATAATCGAGTTGGCATTCAATCACTGATTGATATTTTTAATCATCCTTCAATTCATAAAAGACCCAAATCCATTAAATTAAGAACGATTAGGATTTGGTTACAGATGTTTATCGGAAGCGAAGATTTTCAATCATTACAACTGTTTACATTGCATCTGGAAGGTCAAAACAATCAAGATCAACAATGGGGAAACCGCTTTGCCTCGTACTTGCTAGCTTATCAGTATACTAACCCTGCAAGTTCTCTAGAACAAAGACAAGCCGCGAACTTACTAGCACAAAAGATGAAAGATAAGTTTAAGTTTGATTTGGCTATGTATACCGCGCGTGTTGGCAACCATCCATCGCTGCAAAACCATCAAATTAACCCGACGAGCTTAAGCAATAACGTTATTAATCTTGTTACACTGATGCTCACTAAAAAAAGTGTGCTGAACTGCCAAAAGTTAGGGGCTAACTTTCTTGAAAATATGAAGGGTTTATCTTATCAAGAATTCAAAGTTAGATTGCTTAAATATCTTGATTTCTCAGTTACTGATGCTGAAGTATCTGAGACAGTACAAACTAAACTACAAGGTCGCTTGTTGGCTTTTAAATCAAACCATAATAATTATCCTGTTAATATGTCGTTGATTCTAAAAACCACTAAGTATTTAATTGGTGAAATTACGATCTGCGATCGCGATCAGCCAACAGAGTTGTTTAATGTTTTACTGCATCATACAAACCCGATTAATTTAGTCGTACTGCTCCTAAAGATTTTATTGCTAAATGAATCTATTCGCCCGTATCTAGAACTAAGAGTAGCTTCTATAATTAAGTACTACAGTCAATACAGCGAATCTAAGTGTAAATCGGTAATTGCGTTTATCGATATGCTTAATATCGCCCTTGCCATTTATACTGGCGAAACTCGCTATAACATTGTAAAAATGAACCCATATGATTCATCTGAATTGTCAAACCCACAGGAAAATGACACTCTATTAGATTCACGTATTTCTAATTTTGATGGTAGAGAATACCGAATTTTTTCGCAGGCTCGATCATAAACCCAAAAATCATGAGGCGGCACTTTGCACCGCATCATGATTTTTAAAAAATACCTTTACGCATTCCTTCGGCAATAAATTCACTTGTCCGCGCGGTGATCGCCATCTCAGTCAAAGTAGGACTTTGCCAACCTGATGAAGCCCAACAAGCTCCATCGGTAACAAAGAGATTAGGCGCTTCCCATACTTGATTATTGGCGTTCACCACTGAGTTTGTGGGCGAAGTTCCCATTCTGGCTCCGCCTACTTCATGAATGTAATAACCTGGAGGAGATGAAAAAGCCATGTTTTCTTCCATCCGACTAACAAAATCAGCAAAGATTGGAATATGGAACATATCGGTTAACTGCATATTCTTGCCTCCTGCCAGTTTAATGATTTGATCAATCTGTCGATGCATATGGTCTAGCATCAGATGTTCGTTTTCTGACCAAGCGCATTCGATATGAGGAACAGGAATTCCCCATGCATCAACGACATCGGGGCTTAATTGAATTTGATTATGATAACGCGGCAAAACTTCGCCATGAGCAATCAGAAACCCAATGGAACCAGAGCCAACTTTACGGACAATACTTGGTAAATCAAAGCGTTGTACTCCGCCCCAAATACCATAGCCACGCAAAAATTTCTCTTGTTGCGATTCTAAATTACAAAAACAAGGGATAAAAAAGCTATCGCAGCCTGAAAGATCGAAGGTTTTCGGTTGTTTAATATTTGGTAAGAAAAAGAATGTTGAGGTGGATACATGATCCATCAGATAGTGTCCTAGCATTCCTGAAGGATTGGTTAATCCCGCAGGTTGGTACTTCTCAGTGGAATGTAAGAGAATCCGCACCGACTCAATTGTAGAAGCGCATAAGACAACGGTACGCGCAAATACCTCATGGGTGGTTTTGCTGTTGCGATCGCAATAAGACACACCACGAGCTTTGCGGGTATCTGGATCAAAGATCACATGACTGACCACCGCATCCGATCGCAAAGTCACGTTACCTGTTGCGATCGCGGCTTTGAGCGAAGACCCAAGACTGGAATACATCGGCCAAGGCTGCTCTGGGGTGGGACGGTGCAAACCAAAGCCCCGTGAAGGGATCAGGCAACGATCTGACCAATTTGCTTCCACAACTTGCTTTAAATGCAGTTCGGCGGGAGTAAGCGGTAATGTCGGCTGATATTCGCCATCGGGAAGTTGGGCTAAACCTTCTTGGCTACCATACACCTGAAAAAATCTTTCCAATTTGCCGTAGTAAGGTGCGAGATCGGCATGGGCGATCGGCCAGTCTTGCTCATGCCCATCACGACTCGCCGCTTTAAATTCATAATCTGATAGGCGCAAGGTGATGCCGCCCCAAGTTAAACTTTTGCCGCCCACTTGACGACCGCGAATCCAGAAAAAAGGCTGATCTGGTGGTGTGGTATAGGGATTATCTTTTTCATCAATAAACAAGTCGGGGTTTGCCTTCCAATACCCAGGGTGCATTGATTGGTATGACTGCCGTTTAGAAATCGCCAAATTATAAAAGCGCTTTGCCATATCCCTGACCTGATGCCCTAGATCTGCCTTTGCATCGGGAGCGCGACCTGCTTCTAAGACAAGGACTTTGAGACCACGTTCGCTCAATTCTTTTGCCGCAACGCCGCCATTGGCTCCAGAGCCAACCACGATCGCATCATAAATTTCTGAAGAGGGGTGGGTACTCATCTTATTCCTTGACAAACCTTAAGCTTCTAGATATTCGCATGGCAAACAGCAATTTAATATCTTGCCTGAAAATGCCCCAAAAATTTCAAAGGTTTCACGGATTAGCGTTTGCATGATGTTTGTGATGAGTTGCCTGTGGAAGAGGTCGTGGTAAAATAGAGCAAATAGGTTAGGAATGAGAACTAAATAACCTGTGCATATAAAACCCAAAATTGGTTCGGCGGGCGAAGCCCGC
>JAYUSC010000269.1:0-4224 GCA_043755885.1 Pseudanabaena sp.
GCTTTGCCCACCACCACAGTTTTGGGTTTTGATTAGCTTAAATAGGTGTAACCATTTAAGCAATGCTCATATTTTTGCAAAAACAACCTTGCTTCATCAAGAGTAATTTGCTTCTCTTGGAGCGCACGTTCTGTCTCTTGACGAATATTTTCCAGCATCGCATCGCGATTGTACTGCACATATTCGAGAACCTCGGTCATAGAGTCGCCCTTGATCACATGCTCAACCTTATAACCATCAGGAGTTGCATGAATATGAACTGCATCAGTGTCACCAAACAAATTATGCAAATCGCCAAGAATCTCTTGATAGGCTCCACCAAGAAATAAAGCCAGAAAATAAGGCTCTTCTGAAATAAAAGGATGTAGCTCTAGAGTGGACTTTACATCGCGCAAATCGATGAAACGATCGATTTTACCATCGCTATCACAGGTGAGATCAGCGATCGTGCCGCGACAGGTTGGTTCTTCATGCAGGCGATGGATTGGCATGATCGGGAACAGTTGATCGATCGCCCAACTATCGGGTGCAGACTGAAATACGGAGAAATTGCAATAGTAAGTTAGCGCCATCGCCTTCTCTAGATCTTCAAGATCATCGGGAACATACTTCAGTTTGCGAGTTACCTTAAGAATGCGATCGCAACATTCCCAAAACAGTCGCTCAACTCTGGCGCGTTGTCTGAGCGTGAGATAGCCAAAGGTAAATAGACTGATGGCTTCCTGATTAAACTGGACGGCATCATGATAAATCTCTTGATAGTTATTCTCATTGATGTTTTCTAGTGTCTCGAAGAGATTGCGGATAATTAAATGTTCATCTTCTTTTAGTGGCTCAATTGTTTGATTAGGAATTCCGCTAATCCCAACTACATCAAAAACTAAAACTGACTGATGCGAAGCGATCGCCCGACCACTCTCGCTCGTGAGCGTCGGTACAGGCACGCCTTTCTCGCCGCAAGCATCTTTAATCGCGGCGACAATATCGTAAGCATAGTTCTGCATACTATAGTTTTTGGACGCATAGAAATTAGTCTTAGACCCGTCATAGTCAACGCCTAAACCACCACCGACATCAAGATGTCCCATCGGCGCACCCAGAGCCGCAAGCTGCACATAGATCTGTCCAGCCTCCTTTAGAGCATCTTTGATCGTGCTGATGTTACTGATTTGAGAGCCGATATGAAAATGCAACAACTTGAGCGAATCCAGCATATTTGCTGCTTCCAACTGCTCTACAGCTTCCAAAATCTCCCACATACTCAAACCAAACTTAGCGCGATCGCCTGTCGAGTCTTCCCAATGACCTAGCCCTTTGGCACTGAGTTTGGCGCGGACACCAACCACAGGAGCAATTCCTAACTTAGTTGCAGCGCGGATGATCATTTCCACTTCTTCCAACTGCTCGATCACAATGATCGTATTTTGTCCCAATTTTCGCGCTAACAGAGCCGTCTCTATATATTCAGCATCTTTGTAGCCATTGCAAATTAACAACGACCCTGGGGTGCGTAAAGTCGCCAGAGCAATCAATAATTCGGGCTTAGAACCTGCTTCTAGACCAAACTGAAACGGTTTACCATATTTGGCGATTTCTTCCACCAATTGCCGTTGCTGATTGACTTTGACAGGAAAAACGCCGCGATAAACACCGTTGTAGTTATAGCGGGCGATCGCCTTGGCAAAAGTAGAATTAATCCGCTCAATGCGATCGGCTAAAATATCCGAAAATCTCACTAATATCGGCAGACGCAATCCTCTTTGCTTAAGATCGTTCACCAAAGCAAAGAGGTCAATGCAACCACCGCGATCGCCCTTGGGGGAGACGGTCACGTTACCCGCCTCGTTAATACTGAAATAAGGCTCTCCCCAGCCATTGATGCGATAAAGTGACTCACTATCTTGAATAGTCCATTTTTTTGTATCGGCAACAACAGGTAATTGGATCTCTTGCAACATTGTTAATAAACCTTTGATAAACCCTAAAAGTCTTGATCTACATAGTGGGACATAGGTGACGCTCTAGTCTGACCGTATCAACTTTAGCACTTCAACCTAATCTAACGGCAAATCGAGGGAACAGTCTAGATCGTTTTAAACAAGTTATGGGTTACATCTCTAACCAATTAAATAATTCGCCAACTGTAAGTTGGAATCCTTCTGCAAAATCTGGCATAGGTAAGAAATCAGTTTTATTTTCAAATATAGCTAATGTGCGATCGCAAAAACAAACACAATCTCTTCATTGGGGTCGATTAGCCAGCCCATCTGTGAGCCGTGATTGAGACAATGGAGAATATTGCGAATAACTTTAGCTTGGCTTTGATCGGGGGAGAGAATCTCAATTGTCCAGTCTGGTGCAATCTCAAAAAGATTTGATACTTTGCGATCGCGATCGCGAAGAATATGCTCCCAAATAAATACTGAGATATCAGGGATAATTGACCTGCCGCCAAAGGTACAGCGCAATTCTGAGTAAGCACGAGCAATCCGTTGAGACTTGAGAGCGAGGTTAATACTAGAACCAAGATCAAGTTGTAAAGTACTGTGTTTTCCTTGTGGCATTGGCTTCTGAATGATGTCACCATCAATAAATTCGCTAACGGGCTTAGTTTCTGTCCTTTGGAGAAACTCAGTAAGGGTCAAAGGTTTGGTGAGATTTTGAACCATTGCTGTTGCCATTGTTGCTATAGTTTGCGGTAGATTGTAGGCTATAGATATTTTATCGTTTTATTCACGGCTTGCTGATCAATGAATTTTGAAGCTGACTTAAATCTCACACTCCGCGCCCGCTATCCCCTGATTTATATACCTTCAGCCGAAGAAGAACGTGTCGAAGCCGCGATTACGAATGTGGCAAAATCTCTTGGTCGTAGCATATTTGTGTGGGATTTTGTCGATGGCTATCAATCCAATCCCACCGATGCAGGACTGGGTAAGCGTAATCCTTTACAGGCTCTAGAATTTGTCGATAAAATTCCTAAGGGTGCGGTATTTGTATTGCGAGATTTCGATCGCTTTCTTGACGATGTTGCGATCGCACGTAAGCTCAAAAATCTGGCGCGTAGGCTCAAAAGTGAAGCCCAAAATATTGTTGTGCTTGCCTCACAGATTAATATTCCCGATAGTCTTAGTGAATTTTTCTCGATTTTAGAATTTCCTCTTCCTAATCCTACAGAATTAAGAACAGAAATCGAGCAAATTGTCTGTTCTGTTAGTTATGCTAATCCGACTTGTGATATTCAACTAGATAAACAAGCGATCGATGATCTGGTCAGGGCTGGACAAGGCTTGTCGCTAGAGAAAATGCGGCGGGTATTGGCAAAGGCGATCGCAGAAAATGGTCGCCTCCGTCCTGACGATGTAGAGTTAATTCTCGAAGAAAAACGTCAAAGTATTCGTCAGACTCAGATATTAGAATTCTATCCATCGACGACAGAAATTAGTGATATTGGTGGGTTAGATAATCTCAAAGAATGGCTCTTGCGTCGGGGTAGTGCTTTTAGCGATCGCGCTCGCAAGTATGGCTTACCACATCCACGCGGCTTATTGCTGGCAGGGATTCAAGGTACGGGCAAATCCCTCACGGCTAAAGCGATTTCCCATCATTGGCATTTGCCATTATTGCGCCTCGATGTTGGTCGTCTCTTTGCAGGACTAGTCGGAGAGAGCGAATCGCGTACCCGTCAAATGATTCAGTTAGCGGAAGCTCTTTCGCCCTGTGTATTATGGATTGATGAAATCGACAAAGCCTTTGCAAGCGCTGATGGGCGAGGTGATTCAGGTACAACTAATCGCGTATTTGGCACATTCCTGACATGGATGGCGGAAAAGACTTCGCCTGTATTTGTGGTCGCAACTGCAAATAATATTCGGACTTTGCCGCCTGAATTGTTACGAAAGGGGAGATTTGATGAAGTGTTTTTTGTCGGTTTGCCCAATCAAGAAGAGCGATCGCAGATTTTTTCGGTGCATGTCAGCAAATACCGCCCCCACAATACCCGCGCCTACGACATCGAGCGCCTCGCCTACGAAACCCCAGATTTTTCAGGTGCAGAAATCGAACAGGGGATCATCGAAGCAATGCATATCGGCTTCAGTCAAAATCGCGACTTTACCACCGATGATATTCTCGAAGCTGCTAGCCAAATCGTGCCACTGGCGCAAACTGCTCAGCAGGAAATTCAAGTTTTGCAAGAATGGGCGGCTTCAGGTAAAGCAAGGC
>JAYUSC010000270.1:0-4219 GCA_043755885.1 Pseudanabaena sp.
CACATTTTTGGGATAAATTATTCTACAGTAAAGCACTGGGAATACCGCCCTATAGGGCTAGCGATTTTTCCTGTAATCTTGTATCTTAGAATTGTAACAACGAAGACTGAACCAAAATACTGACTTAAAACTATGACACTGCGTTTAGGCGATACCGTACCCGATTTTACTCAAGACTCAACCGACGGCGTAATTAGCTTCCATGAGTGGATCGGCGACAACTGGGCGATTCTATTTTCTCACCCCAAAGATTTCACACCAGTTTGCACCACCGAACTAGGCACTGTTGCTAAACTCAAACCAGAATTTGATAAGCGCAATATTAAGGCGATCGCCTTGAGCGTCGATGGCGTTGAGTCCCACAAAGGCTGGGTCGGCGATATCGAAGAGACTCAAAATGCTACCCTCAACTACCCGATTCTTGCTGACGAAGACAAAAAAGTTGCCGAACTTTATGACATGATTCACCCCAACTCGGCAACAGGTAGTACCTTGACCGTGCGATCGGTGTTTATCATTGACTCCAACAAGAAGCTCCGCCTCAGCTTGACCTATCCTGCAAGCACAGGTCGCAACTTTGACGAAATCTTGCGCGTAATTGACTCGCTACAACTCACCGACAACTACAGCGTCGCCACACCTGCTAACTGGAAAGATGGCGATGATTGTGTAATTGTGCCTTCAGTTTCTAACGAAGAAGCTAAGACCAAATTCCCTAAAGGTTTCAATCCCATCAAGCCATACTTGCGTATGACTCCTCAGCCCAACAAATAACTAAAAACAAGGGGCTTAAGCCCCTTGCCTAGTTAAACAAAAAGGCTTGCTTAGCAAGCCTTTTTGTTTTTTACCAGCTTTCGTCTTCGACAGCCGTTTTATCCCAAATCTCTAAATCTAGCTCTTCTAGATAAATGATCCCGCTTTGAATTTGTTGCGTTGTGCCAGTAAGCTCTAAGGTAAACCAGCCGTCATCTTCTGGACTTTCGCCAAGAAGAGCCGCAATAATGGTCACCGTTAATCCATGTTCACAAGAGAGGCGAGAAATTATTGGTTCTCCGTAACAGCTTCTAGGTACGCGCATGGCAATGCGTGTAGTCGTTCGTCGCTTTTCCTCAATATTTATTGATGCTCTGGAATCGATACATTCCGCCGCTAGCATTGAAGTTTCTCCAGTGCAAATGTCTTGATGATTTGACATTTAATATCATAGCTAAAGTTTTACGGAAATGGAAGTGATTTAGGTCACCAAATCTGTAAAAAGTATAAATTTACACTATAGTCAACAGCCATGAGTAATAAAAACACAACTTGCGATCGCATTTATGAAATTGTGCGGCAAATTTTCGAGAAAGAGATTTCATTATGACTACGGCGACTTTACTTGTTTCTTGCCCTGACCAAAAAGGCTTAGTTGCCAAAATTTCAGACTGGGTGTTTTCCCATGATGGCAATATTCTCCATGCTGATCAACATTCAGATAATACGGCTGGGCTGTTTTTGATGCGGGTTGAGTGGGAGTTAGATACCTTTGATCTCACAAGAGCAGAAATTGCTCCAACTTTCGAGAAATTGGCAACCGAAATTAAAGCCAAATGGAGCATTCAGTTTTCTGATTATGTGCGCCGCATTGCCATTTTTGTCTCGAAACAAGATCACTGCCTATATGACTTGATTTTGCGGCAGCGATCGCATGAGCTATCGGCTGTGATCCCTGTCGTAATTAGCAATCATCCTGATTTAGAAAAAGTCGCCCATAACTTTGGGATTAACTATCATCACATTGCGATCGCGGCTGACAACAAACTAGAACAGGAAAAGCAGCAACTCGCAATTTTAAAGCAGTACCAAATTGATCTAGTGGTTCTCGCAAAATACATGCAGGTTCTGAGTCCAGAATTTTTGGCTCAGTTCTCGCAAGTTATTAATATTCATCATTCATTTTTGCCCGCCTTTGCAGGTGCAAACCCCTATCATCGCGCCTACAAGCGTGGCGTAAAAATTATTGGGGCGACGGCTCATTATGTAACTGAAGAGCTAGATGAGGGACCAATTATTGAGCAGGATGTGATTCGGGTTTCGCATCGTGATTCGGTTACTGATCTAATTCGTAAAGGTAAAGACTTAGAGCGCATTGTCCTAGCCAGAGCCGTCCGACAACATTTAGAAAACCGTGTATTAATTTATGGACAATCGGCTAGCTCAGGCTTGGGACTGAGAACCGTTGTATTTGATTAAGCTGTAAGAGTAAATGTCGTGCAAAGCCGCATTTACTATCCATAGACGGTGATTTTGGGTTATGTTAATAGAAGTATGATTTAAAGAAGTTTTATTCCAAAGTTTGAAATCAAGGTTTAACAAAATGACAGCAAAGCTACAGTTATCGATCGGCATTGATGAAGAAGCGACCGATGTAAAAATTACACGATCTAAAGACGGAGATACCAGTGTTGCTGTGTTTATCTTCGATGTGCCTAACTGTATGACTGGTGAAAAAGCTGCCACTAACGAGATTTTAGGGATGTACATGATTGACGAGGAGGGCGAGATGATCACCCGTAATGTCAACGCCAAATTTATCAATGGTAAACCTGCGGGAATCGAGGCAATTCATAAAATCGAGGGCGATCGCGATTGGCAACGTTTTTTGAGATTCATGAATCGTTATGCTGAGTCGAATGGCATGAGTCTTAACCAGCCTTCTTAAAAAAATAATGGCGGCGCAAAGCGCCGCCATTATTTTATCAAATCGTTATGCTTGCTTATGTCATGCTTCGGGCAGCTCATTTCCGCGCGGTTTCTCTTCCTCTTCCTTAACAGAAACAGCTAATAACCAATTCTGTCGCTCTGTGTCTAGCCAGCAATCGTCTAAAAGCAAAATAAAAAAAGGGTTTCGCCTTGCGAAACCCTTTTTTTATTGAAAGGTTAAATTTTAAATGTTGCCGCCTATGGCAAGCAGCACCTATGATGAGATCTAGGTCAAATCTAGTTTTTAAGGAAATTTCTATGACTACGATCCGTGAAGTAACTGGCGATCCTAATGAATTTTGGAGTGAGCTAAGCTGGTCTGATATGACTAGTGCTGAGCAAGCTCTTTGGACACAATTAGGCTGGAGCGAAGAAAGCTGGGAAGAGGAGGACGATTTTCCTGAATGGGATGATTTGTCTGATGAAGATAAAAAACTTTGGGGTATCCTTGGCTGGAGTCAATCTAGCTGGGAAGGCGAAGATGACATCCCTGCATCGGCAGAAAAACTCTGGGCTGACCTCAGCAGTGCGGAGCAAGCAGCCGCAACTAAGCTTGGCTATACCCAAGAGAAATGGGACGACGAGGAAGAAGTCTAAACTTCACAGTCTTTTGCGCTTAAATCCGAACCAGTAAATCTTTTAAAAGTGTTTCAAGGCAACACTTTTAAAAGATTTACTGGGGATTTGTTTGGGCGATCGCAATAATTTTAAAATTTCTGATCGTAAATTTACCCATTTCGGGTTAGAATAGCAAAGCACTTTGGGAGTGTGGCGGAATGGTAGACGCTACGGACTTAAAATCCGTTGACTGTAAGGTCGTATGGGTTCAAGTCCCTTCACTCCCACTTAAAACCAAAAAACAGACTGCGGTACTTTGCACCACAGTCTGTTTTTTGGTTTTAACTTACCATGAACCAATTATTTTTTGCATAGTTGGTTCCTTAATACCAGATACTTTACTGATTACATCTTCGATCGATTGAAACTTTTGATCAGGTTGCTGCAATCTTTGCTCATGAATTGGTTTAGCGAGGCTACGCTTGCTTGGTTTCAATTGGGCGAGCTTACGCTCTAGATCGGCAAAGTTCAGGGTATTCAAAGCATGGAGAACCTGTAAGACTTTAGGATCATCATTATCAATCGATGTATCTTTAGCTTTTGATTTGGAACTCGTGGTTTTTGGTTTGGGACTAGCAGCTTTTGTGGTTTTAGGTTGAGGTGCTAACTCTGGGACTGTTGCGATCGCAGGGTTTGGCGAAAGAACTTGGCTAAGCGGTACAATGGATAATGATTGTTTGAAATCGAGTAAATGTGAGTTTAGTTGCTGTGTAATTTGATCGGCAAATATTTGCAAACTAGAGTTGATCCTTTCCTCGACAATGCGATCTATGGTGGTAGATAGTTTTTGTTCTAAGCGATTTGCGATCGCAGTTTCTATGTTTGCTAAATCTGGTTGAGCTTGCGGCGCTGATGTAGA